>NZ_JBICCO010000047.1:0-49464 GCF_043119405.1 Achromobacter sp. 413638 | reverse complement strand
CCTGTAAAACCCGCCAGGACGGGAACGAATGCGCTATCGAGGCAACGCGTCCGCCACGCCCAGATCCATCGCCAGCTGCTTCATGCCGTCCCAGATACGCGCATCGAAGGTCAGCGAATCCGCGTTCAGCGCGCGGTTGGCGGCTTCGTACTCGCCGGGATACTGCACCCGGTCCACGCCGGGTTGCGGCGGGCAGGCATGCAGGTAATCGATGAAGGCGCCGACTTCGAGCGAGCGCCAGTCGGTGTTGAAGTCGACCTGCGGGTTCAGCAGGATGGCGAACATGTTGTTGGTGGCCACGCCATTGCGCGGGTGTTCGGGCTGGATGGTGCCGCCGCCCGACAGCACGCCGGCCAGCAGCTCGGCCACCAGGCCCATGGCGTAGCCCTTGTGGCCGCCGAAGGGCAGCAGCGCGCCCGGCGGATCGGCGAATAGCGCGTTCGGATCGGTGGTGGGGTTGCCTTGGGCGTCGATCAGCGATCCCGGCGGCGCCTGTTCGCCCTTGGCCGCCAGCACGCGCGCCTTGTTGACGGCGATGGAGCTGGTGGCCATGTCCACGATGAAGGGCGGCCGCCCGCCGGGCAGCGGCCCGGCGAAGCACAGCGGATTGGTGGTCATGCAGGCCTGGGCGCCGCCGAACGGCGCCACGGTGGGCGCGCGGTTGATCACGTTGGTGAAGGCCAGCAGGATCAGCCCCTGCGCCGCCACCATTTCCCCGTAGTGGCCCATGCGGCCCAGGTGATGGCTGCGGCGCAGCGTCAGGATGCACTGGCCATGCTGCTGCGTGCGCTCGATGGCTTTTTCGATGACCACCTTGCCCACGTGCTGGCCCAGGCCGTTGTGGCCGTCATAGGCCAGCATGGCGCCACGGTCGTTGACCAGCTCGGGCCGGCCGTCGGCTTGCGCCAGCCCGTCGGCCAGCACGCGGCGGTAGTTGGTGAGAATGGACAGGCCGTGGCTGGTGTAGCCGACGCGGTCGGATTCCACCAGGTGATCGGCCACGTCGCGCGCGATGTCTTCCGGCACGCCCTGGGCGGCCAGCACGCGCCGCCCGTATTCCCGTGCCTGTTCAAGCGAGATTTTCATGCGCGCTTCTCCTTACAGCCAGCCCAGCCAGCGCCAGTAGGTCATGCCGAACAGCAGCATCAGCAGGTAGCCGACGATGGTGATGACGATGCCGACCTTGGCGAACTGGCGGGCGTTGAACGTTTCCGTGCCCAGGCACACCATGTTCTGCGGCGCGTTGATGGGCAGGATGAAGCCATAGCTGACCACGAAGCCCAGCAGCATGGTCATGCCCAGGCGGCTGAATTCGCCCGGCAGCGTGGCCAGGACCGAGATCAGGATGGGCAGCATGGCCGAGGTCAGCGCGGTGGCGCTGGCGAAACCCAGGTGGATGACGATCAGGAAGGCCGACAGGATGGCGAAGATCGCCAGCGGTCCGAGGTGGTCCAGGCCGGTGTGCGCGACCACCTGATTGCCCAGCCATTGGCCGGCCTGCGTGGTGAGCAGCGCGGTGCCCAGGCTGATGCCGACGCCGAACACGATCACGGTGCCCCACGGTATGCGCGACTGCACGTCTTTCCAGGTCATCACGCCGAAGCGCGGCAGCATCAGCAGCACCAGGCCGAAGTAGGTGGTGGAGGTGGTGTCGAACTTGTGCAGCTTGCCTTCGGTGGCCCAGAACAACAGCAGCAGCACGGACACGGCCATCAGGCGCTTCTGCGCGCCGGTCATGGGGCCGAGTTCACGCAGCGACTTCTCGACGGCTTCCTTGCCGCCGGCGATGCTGTTGCTTTCCGGCGGCAGCATCTTGAGCACCACGACGACCAGCACGGCCGACATGATCAGCGACCACGGGGCGCCGGCGATCAGCCAGTCGGACCAGGCCACGCGCTGGCCCAGCATCTTTTCCATGAAGCCGACCGTCAGCAGGTTCTGCGCGGCGGCGGTCTGGATGCCGACGTTCCAGATGCTGGTGGCCTGCGCCACGATGATCATGATGCCGGCGGCGATGTTCGAGCGCTTGTCCACGCCGAAGGCCGCGATCACGCCCATCATGATGGGCACCACCGCGGCGCTGCGCGCCGTGGCGCTGGGCACGACCAGGCTCAGCACGATGGTCACGGCGATCGCGCCGATCAGGATGCGGCGCGTGCTGGTGCCGACCTTGGACAGCGTGACCAGCGCGATGCGCCGGTCCAGTCCGGTGAAGGTCATGGCGGCGGCGATGAACAGCGCGCCGGTCACCAGCGCCAGCGCCGAATTGGCGAAGCCTGTCAGCGCCATGCTGATGGCGGCGGAGGTGCCGTACAGCGTCTGCGGATCCTTGATGGTCGGCGCGGTGCCGAGCAGGAAGGCCATCAGCGTCGTGATCATGATGGCGCTGGCTTCGTACGACACGGCTTCGGTGATCCACACGACCACGGCGAAGGCCAGGATGGCCAGCATGCGATGACCGGCGACCGGCAGGTCTGCCGGCAGGGGCATCAGCAGCACTGCGATCAGCGCGACAAAGCCGGCGATGAGTCCGATGGGGATCTTGGTTTTGTTTTGTGGGGCAGGGACGGCGGCTGGCGCGGTCATATCCATCTCCGGTTGAGGTCAAACTGACGACACGCCGCCCCGCGAGCACGGGATGAATCAATTCGGCATGTCGACGCTACAGTATGATCGTGACGGCATTCAGGAAAACCCGTATTGATATGGGTCAAGCCACCTGGAAATCGCGCTTGTGGGAACCCACCCGCGGCATTATGCTCGTCGGCCCTGAAAAATCGCAAGCCCGGCAAGGGGCTGCGCGCATGCGCGGCAAGCCGCGAGCGTCAATCGGCAGGGTGTTTCGCGGACGCTCAGCCCAGCGCCAGGCGCAGCTGTTCGTCCAGGTGCAGCGTGGGCGCGACGCGCCAGCCGCTTTGCGCATAGCGCAGCCAGCGACCCAGCACCAGGTGCGTCAGCAGGCTGGCATGGGCGCTGATGTTGGCCTCGGGCGGCAGGCCGCCGTCGGTCACGGCGGTGCGCAGCGACTGTCGCAGCGAGGCCTCGATGCGGTCGTTGATGTGGTTGATGCGTTCCTGCAGCCGGTTGTCCTCGGTGACCAGCGCGTCGCCGGTCAGCACCCGGGTCATGCCCTTGTTGCGTTCGGAGAAGGTGAGCAGCATGGCCACGGTCTGGCGCGCCTGGGTCACGCCCAGCGGCTCGGCGGCGGCGATCTGGTTGACCAGCGTGAAGATGCTGGTCTCGATGAATTCGATCAGCCCCTCGAACATCTGCGCCTTGCTGGCGAAGTGGCGGTACAGCGCGGCCTCGGATACCGACAGGCGCGCGGCCAGCGCGGCCGTGGTGATGCGGGAGGCGTGTGGCTGCTCCAGCATTTCGGCCAGGGTCTGCAGTATCTGGGTCTTGCGTTCGCCGGGTTTGCTCGCCATGAAAGTGTCTGGTCCACGCAGGCTGACGGAAGGGTGGGGGGTAAGACCCGCCGCTATCCACGCAGGGGACGTCGGCGCAACAGCAAATCACTGACCGAGTTTACCCGCAAGTCGACGTACGACGGCCGTTGCGAGCGGCCGCGTCCGAACGGCGTGCCGGGATGATAGACGTGAACCGTGCGCAGGCCGGCGCGGCGCGCGCCGCGCAGATTGGCCAGCGTGTCCTCGACCAGCACGGTGCGGCGGGGCGACGCGCCCTCGCGCGCCAGCACGTAGCGCAGCAGGGCCGGCGACGGCTTGGGGCGGAACTCGCCGTGCAGGCGCATGTGCTCGATGGCCCAGAGGCTGTCGAACTGGCGCAGGATGCCTAGTCGGCGCAGCACCGCGCGCGCGTACTCGAGCGGCGCGTTGGTCAGCAGCACCTTGCGTCCGGGCAGCTGGCGCAGCTTGTAGGCCAGCGCCTTCTCGGCGCGCACCAGCGGGTTCACGTCGAAGTCATGGCTGCGGTGCAGGAACTCGTGCGGGTCCACGCCATGATGGCGCACCAGGCCGATCATGGTGGCGCCGTAGCGCTTCCAGTACTTGCGGCGCAGGTGGTTGGCCGTGTCGATGTCCACGCCCAGCGTCTCGGCCACGGCCATGGTCATGCCGTGGTCGATGCGCGGGAAGATCGCGTGCGACGTGTCGTGCAGCGTGTTGTCCAGGTCGAACAGCCACAACAGCCCGTCGTCGTGCGCGGCGGTCCTGCGGGACCGCCGCACGCGCACCGCGGGCCGCTGCAATTGGCGGCGAGCCTGCATCAATGCGAGCTGATCATCGTGCCGACGCCTTGGTCCGTGAGGATTTCCAGCAGCAGGCAGTGCGGCACGCGGCCGTCGACGATGTGGACCGAGTTCACGCCGTTCTTGGCGGCGTCCAGCGCCGACGAGATCTTGGGCAGCATGCCGCCCGAGATGGTGCCGTCGGCGAACAGCTCGTCGATGGTCTGGGCCGACAGGCTGCGTAGCAGCTTGCCCGCCTTGTCCAGCACGCCCGGGGTGTTGGTCAGCATCAGCAGCTTCTCGGCGCCCAGCACTTCGGCCATCTTGCCGGCGACCACGTCGGCGTTGATGTTATAGGCGGTGCCGTCCTCGCCATAGCCGATGGGCGAGATAACCGGGATGAACTGGTCGTCCTGCAGCGCCTTGACCACGGCCGGCTCGACCAGCGTGATGTCGCCGACGAAGCCGATGTCGATGGGCTCGGCGGGGTTGTCCTTGTTGGCCATCAGCTTCTTCTGGGCCTGGATCAGTCCGCCGTCCTTGCCGGTCAGGCCCACGGCCTTGCCGCCGACTTCGTTGATCATCATGACGATGTCCTGCTGGACCTGGCCGCCCAGCACCCATTCGACGACTTCCATGGTCTCGGCGTCGGTGACGCGCATGCCCTGGATGAAGGTGCCCTGCTTGCCGATGCGGCGCAGCGCGTCATCGATCTGCGGACCGCCGCCGTGGACCACCACGGGGTTCAGGCCGACCAGCTTGAGCAGCACCACGTCGTGCGCGAAGCTGCGCTGCAACCGCTCTTCCGTCATGGCGTTGCCGCCGTACTTCACCACGATGGTCTTGCCGTGAAATCGTCGGATGTACGGCAAGGCCTCGGACAGCACGGCGGCTTTGACGGCGGGAGACGAGACGGCAGCAGGGTCGGGGGTGTCGGTCATGGCAGCTAAGTCGGTAAATAGATGATTGAAAAAGCGTGGGTCATGAGAGGGGAAAGCCTCCGCTTCCGGGGAGGCGGCGGCATGAAAATGCCTGCGCGATAAGGCACGGGAACCGCGCCAGCGCAAGCATACGACGGATTGTAGTACCCGCTGCCGGCTTATATCCAAAACCCATGTTCATATGCCCGACAAATAACCGGCATTCAGGTAAATTGGGGGCGTTTTCACAACGGCGCTGTCCTCCACGAGAGGGCGGACCTCCAACCGGCCGGGCATCAGCCCCCGATTTCCTACCTATAAAAGAGGCAATACATGCGTTTGAACTTCGTCCGGTCGGCCCTGGCGGCCTCGGCTTTCTTCCTGGCGGCCGCAGGCGCCGCCCATGCTGAAAAAATCGTGGTGGGCGCGACCCAGGTGCCGCATGCCGAAATCCTGGAGGTGGTGAAGCCGCAGCTGGCCAAGGAAGGCGTGGAACTGGACATCAAGGTGTTCAGCGACTACGTGCAGCCCAACCTGCAACTGAACGACAAGCAGCTCGACGCCAACTTCTTCCAGCACAAGCCTTACCTGGAGTCGTTCAACAAGGACCGCAAGGCCACGCTGGTGCCGGTGGCCCTGGTGCACGTCGAGCCCTTCGGCGGTTACTCCAAGAAGATCAAGAACGTCTCCGAACTCAAGGACGGCGCCACGATCGCCATCCCGAACGATCCGTCCAACGGCGGCCGCGCCCTGGTGCTGCTGCAGAAGCAGGGCCTGGTCAAGCTGAAGGATCCGTCCAACATCCTGGCGACCGCCGCCGACGTGATCGAGAACCCCAAGAAGCTGAAGTTCCGCGAGCTGGAAGCCGCGATGCTGCCGCGTTCGCTGGACGACGTGGACCTGGCGCTGATCAACACCAACTACGCGCTGGAAGCCGGCCTGGTCCCGACCAAGGATGCGCTGTTCATCGAAGGCTCCGACTCGCCCTACGCCAACGTGCTGGTGACCCGCGCCGACAACAAGGACGCGCCGGCCATCAAGAAGCTGGTCAACGCCCTGCACACGCCCGAGGTGAAGAAGTTCATCCAGGAAAAGTACAAGGGCGCCGTGGTGCCGGCGTTCTAAGCCGGGCGAGCTTTTCCAGCCAGACAAAAGAAAACCGCTCTTCTGAGCGGTTTTTCTTTGGGCGGGATCAGGATCGAACGCGGTTCAACCCGCGGCCAGCGCCTTTTCCACGGTGGCGTGGAATTCGGCCACGTCGTATTCGCCCAGGTAGCGCTTGATGATGCGGCCCTGCTTGTCGATCAGGAAGGCCGTGGGCGTCAGGCGGATGTCGCCGAAGGCGCGGGCGATGTCGCCCTTGGTGTCCAGCGCCACCGGGAAGGGCAGCTTGCGGGTCTCGGCGAAGTTCAGCACGAAGTTGGGCGGATCGTAGTTCATCGCGACCGCGATGGCTTCGTAGCCCTTGGCCGCGTACTCGTTGTAGGCCGAGATGGTTTCCGGCATCTGCTTGACGCAGGTGACGCAGCTGGTCGCCCAGAACTTCACCAGCACGACCTTGCCGCGCAGGTCCTGCATGGAGAAGGACTTGCCCTCCAGCGTGGTGAATCGCACGTCCGGCGCGGTCTGCGCCGGGCGCAGCAGGAACCAGCCGCCGATGCCGGCGGCCACCAGGAGGGTCAGGGCTAGAAGGGCTTTTTTCATCGCTGGGCCGCGTGGAGTAGAGCGTTACTTGATCGGTATGGCCTGCACGCCGCTGCTGCCGCCGCCGGAGGCGTTGCCGTCGCCCTGGGCGCCGGCGCTGCTTTCGATCGGCGCCTTGGCGTCGGCGGAGGAGCCGGACTGCGAGGACTTGGAGCCGCTGCCGGACAGCCGCACGGCTTCCTCGCGGCTGATGGTCTCGAACAGTTTAACAACCTTGGCCACGCCGCCCACGTCGGCCGCCGCGTTGGCGGCGTAGTCGCCCTCGGCCTGGGTCAGCTTGCCCATCAGGTACACCACGCTGTGGTCGGTGGTGACGGCGATGGTGCCCGACGGCACGTACTTGGTGTTGATCAGGGCCGTCTTGACCTTGGAGGTCAGCCAGGTGTCGTTCGAGCGCACGCCCAGCGAGGCGATCGGGCCCACGGTCAGCTGGTTCACCACCTGCTTGACGTTCTCGACGCCGCGGGCCATGGCGGTGGCCTGGTTCTTGGCCTCGTCGGTGGGCACGTCTCCGGTCAGCAGCAGGATGCCGCCATAGGCCATGGCGTTGACCCGCGCGGTCTCGCCCAGCTTCTGGGAAATCTGGTGCTGCGCCTTGAAGGCCATGTTCTGGTCTTCGAGCTGGGTGCCCGACGTGCGGCGGTCGGTCGCGACCACCGCCGTGGTGGCGGCGGCGCCGCCGACGATCAGGGGCGCGCAGGCCGACAGCGACAGGGCGGCGGTCGAGAGCAAGGCGGCGAGCAGCAGCGGGCGGGCCGCGGTCCTGGCGTCAGAAATCATTCGGTGTCTCCTAGCAGAAGAGCGTCAATGCCGTCACAAAGGGCGTGCAGCAGCAAGATGTGGACTTCCTGGATGCGCATCGTGCGATCACTGGGCACGCATAGATGGACGTCCATGGGCGTAATGAGTTCCCCCATGACGCCGCCGCCCTTGCCGGTCAGGGCCAGCACATGCATTTCCCGGGCGCTGGCCGCTTCCATGGCGCGCACCACGTTGGGCGAGTTGCCGCTGGTGGAAATGGCCACCAGCACGTCGCCGGGCTGGCCCAGCGCGTTGACCTGGCGCTCGTAGATCTCGTCGAAGCCGTAGTCGTTGCCGACCGCCGTCATGATCGAGGTGTCGGTATTCAGCGCGATGCCGGCCAGGGGCAGGCGTTCGCGCTCGAAGCGGCCCACCAGTTCGGCGACGAAATGTTGCGCGTCGGCGGCCGAGCCGCCATTGCCGCAAGCCAGAATCCTGCCATTGTTCGCCAGGGCGCCAAACAGCACGTCCACCGCCACCGCCAGCGGTTCGGCCAGCTCGTTCATGCTTTGCTCGAGCGTGGCCGCGGCATCGCGAAAGTGCGACGTCATACGAGAGGTCATATCCATGGGCGCGATTATCTCATGGGGCCGTGACGCCGGCCTGACCAGGCGTAACGGCTTTTCGCCTTGTCGTAACCGGCCTGTCGCCGGGCGCGCCGGACTGTTCAGCCCGCGACCAGGAAGGCATCGCGCAGCCAACGGGCAACGCCGGATTCGAAGGCGACCACGTCGAAGCGCGCGGCCGGCGGGACGCCGCGCCAGTGGCGGGCGGCCAGGCGCGGCAGCCAGTACGCGGCCGCCTGGGCCAGCCGCCGCTGCTTGGCCGCGCCGATGCTGGCCGCCGCGCCGCCGAAGCGCGCGTCGCGGCGGGCGCGGACCTCGACGAAGACCAGCACCGCGCCGTCGCGCATGGCCAGGTCGATCTCGCCGTGGCGGCAGGCCAGGTTGCGCGCCAGCAGGACCAGGCCGCGCGCCTGCAGCAGGCGCAGCGCGGCGTCCTCGTGGGCGTCGCCGACGCGCTGGGTGGGCGAGCGGCGCGGCGCGGGGGCGGGCTTGCGCGCCGTCGCGCTCCGTTTGCGCCGGGCGCGGCGCCGCGCGGCCTGCGCGAGCACCAGGGCCAGGGGCAGGATCTCGTCGTTCATGCGGGCTCCAGGGCGGAAGGGATGCGCCAGGCGGCTACACTGGCATGGTTTTCCGCCTGAGCTGCCCGCAATGAATCAAAATGTCTCACCCGCCGCCGGCGATGCCTGGAGCCGGGTCGCCGAGAGCGTCGCCGGCCAGCATTGGCCCGCCGCGACGCTGTATGTGGTGGCCACGCCCATCGGCAACCTGGGCGACCTGGGCCTGCGGGCCTGGCATGCCCTGCAGCGCGCGGACGTGATCGCCGCCGAGGACACCCGGGCCAGCCGCAAGCTGCTGGACGCCTGGGGCGTGGGCACGCCGCTCATGGCCGCCCATCGGCACAACGAAGCCTCGGCCGCGCAGGCGATCTGCGAGCGCCTGGCCCAGGGCCAGCGCGTGGCGCTGGTGTCCGACGCCGGCGCGCCGGCCGTCAGCGATCCGGGCGCGCGCGTGGTCCGCGCCGTGCGCGAGGCCGGCTACGCGGTGGTGCCGGTGCCTGGCCCCAGCGCGGTCATCGCGGCCCTGATGGGCAGCGGCGTCACATCCGACGAGAATCCCGCCTTCGCCTTCGCCGGTTTCGCGCCGCCCAAGGCGGCCGCGCGCCAGCGCTGGCTGCGCACCTGGTGCGCGCTGCCGGCGCCGGTGGTGATGTTCGAGTCGCCGCACCGGCTGGCCGCCACGCTGGCGGACCTGCTGGAGGTCTGCGGCCCGGCGCGCAAGCTGACCGTGGCGCGCGAGCTGACCAAGCGCTTCGAGGAAATCGCCACCTTCGCGCTGGGCGAGGGCGCGGCCTGGCTGGCCGCCGACCCGCACCGCGAGCAGGGCGAGTTCGTGCTGATCGTGCACGCCGACGAGGCCGCAGAAGACGAGGGCGAGGTCGACGCGCGCGCCGACGCGTTGCTCGACGCCTTGCTGGAAACCCTGTCCGTGCGCGACGCGGCCAAGGTGGCGGCCAAGGTCACGGGCCTGCCCAAGGACGCGCTGTACAGCCGGGCGCTGCGCAAGACGGCCGCCGGCGACGGGCAGTAGGCGGGATAGAGGGAGTCATTGGCATGGTCTATGCAACGGTCGCGTCCGGCAAGCACGCCGACCCCGACGAACAGCTGGTCTACCGGGACATGCCCACGCCGCTGGGCGAGATGCGCCTGGTCGCCAGCGCCAAGGGCCTGCGCGGGGCATGGTTCACCGACCAGGCGCTGCTGCCTTCGTCCGAAGGCTGGCTGCGCGACGAATCGAATCCGATCCTGGAACAGGGACGGCGCGAGCTGGAGGAGTGGTTCGCCAAGGACCGGCGCGCCTTCGAGGTGGCGCTGGATCCGGTCGGCACGCCGTTCCAGCATGAAGTCTGGCGCGCGCTGTGCGCGCTGGATTTCGGCGTGCTGACGAGCTACGGCGAACTGGCGCGGACCGTGGGCCGGCCCAAGGGCGCGCAGGCCATCGGCGGCGCGGTGGGCCGAAATCCGCTGATCATCATCATTCCCTGTCACCGCGTGATCGGCAGCGACACCTCGCTGACCGGTTTTGGCGGCGGGCTGCCGCGCAAGCAGGCGCTGTTGGCGCACGAGGGCAATCTGTACGTGAGCCGCAGCCCCAGGGCGCGCCGCGTCTGCGACGGGCAGGCCGAACTGCCCTGGTAGCGCCGGGCGTCGCGTGGCCTGACGGCTTTTTGGGATCGTCGAGGATGACGGGCGCGACGCGCGCCCGCCGGACCGCCGCGCCTACTGGGCGGCGATGCTGGGCAGGATGCCGATGCGATCCGACACCTGCTGCACGGCGTTCAGCGCGCTCTGGCGGTCGGGGTAGGGGCCGATCTTGACGCGGTACAGGTTGTTGGCCTGCTCCATCATGGCGGGCGGCGCGCCTTCCGCGCCCAGCTGCGCATTGATGCGGCTGACCAGCGTCTGCGCATTGGCCGGCTGGCTGAACGCGCCCACCTGCAGATAGACGTTGCCGATGCCGCCGGCGGGCGCCGGGCGTGCCGGCTGCGGCGTGGCCGGCAGCGCCACCGGCGTCAGCGCGACCGGGGCGGCGGCGACCGGCTCGGCCACCGGCTGCGAGCCCGTGGCGGACGACGGTTGCGGCGGCGGGGCGGCGGGGCCTTGCGAGGCCAGACGCCGGATTTCCTCCGCGCCGATGCTTTCCACCACCACCTGGCCGCTGCCCGGGCCGATGATGCCCAGCTTGTAGGCCGCCACGTAGGACAGGTCCATGAGGCGGTCGCTGTGGAAGGGGCCGCGATCGTTGACGCGCACGATCACGGTGCGGCCGTTGACCAGGCTGGTCACCCGGGCGTAGCTGGGCACCGGCAGCGTGGTGTGGGCCGCCGTCATGGCGTACATGTCGTAGGGCTCGCCGATCGAGGTGGAGTTGCCGTGGAATTTCTTGCCGTACCAGGACGCGATGCCCTGCTTGCGATAGGGCTGGCCGGTGGTGTCGGGCACGTAGCGCTGGCCGAACACCACGTAGGGCCGGTTCGCGCCGCTGGCGTAGGGCTCGATGCGCGGCACCGCGTCGGGCACCTGGTCCAGGTTGGACGGCGGATTCGCGTCGGGACCGTCGTCCTTGTAATAGCCACCGCCCTTTTTTCGTCCCCCGGTGGAAGAGCAGCCGGCCACGGCGATGGCCAGCAGCAACATCATGATCAGGTGGAGCGGGCGGTTCAGGGTCATGCGGACTCGTCCGGAAGCTGGTTGCGGTGGCGCACGAGCAGCGGGCCGTGGTCGGCGAAGCGCTTGGCCAGCTGTTCGACCACGTAGACCGAGCGGTGCTGGCCGCCGGTACAGCCGATGGCCACGGTCAGGTAGTTGCGCGTGTCCTGCGTGTATTGCGGCAGCCAGCGCTGGATGAAGCCGGCGATGTCATCGACCATCTGGCCGACCTGGTCGAAGCCGGCCAGCCATTGGGCCACGGGCTCGTCGCGGCCCGTCAGCGGGCGCAGGTCGCGGTCGTAATAGGGGTTGGGCAGGCAGCGCACGTCGAACACCAGGTCGGCGTCCCTTGGCACGCCGCGCTTGTAGGCGAAGGACTCGAACGTCAGCACCAGCGGCGCCACGTCGGCCTGGATCAGGTCGCGGATCCAGGCGCGCAGCTGGCCGGGCGTCAGGTCCGAGGTGTCGATCACGTGTTCCTGCTCACGCAGCGGCGCCAGCAGCTCGCGTTCCTCGGCGATGCACTCGGCCAGCGACGGCGCGGTGCCGCCGCGCTTGAGGCGGTCGGTAAGAGGGTGGCGGCGGCGCGACTCGGAGTAGCGCTGCACCAGCGTGATGGTGCTGGCATCCAGGAAGATCACGCGCAGGCTGGTGCCCATGGCGCGCAGCGCGGTGACCACGTCGGGCAGTTCGGCCAGTTCGCCGGGCGAGCGCACGTCGATGGCGACCGCCACGCGCTCCAGGCCGCTGTCGCGGGCGTTGGCGATGAACTCGGCCAGGAACCGCACCGGCAGGTTGTCGACGCAGGTATAGCTGGCGTCTTCGAGCATCCGCAGGGCCACGGACTTGCCGGAGCCGGAAATGCCGGTGACGAGGACGACTTTCAACATGGACATGATTTTGGCATGCTTTTCGAGGGCGATGCCGGCGCAATGGCATCTGCTATGGCCGTAAACTCGGAATCTGCGCCTGTACCCCGACAGATCCCGTGGCGTAAGCTCCGGGGCAGGATACCCGATCGATTCATTCACGTGCCCCGCCGGCAGGCGTCCCCGGGGTTGGAACTCGACCTAGATGTTAGCCTTCATTTCTTCCTGTAGTGTGGCATCACCGCGGTTCTGGGTAAAAACATGCCTGTCGGCGGCCGCCGCTGTTGGTTTGGCCACAGCGTTGGGCACCGCGCCAGCGGCGGCGCAGGGGCCGGTCCTGAAGCCGGACACCATGGCCGCGCGCGTCGCCGCCTGTACCGCCTGCCACGGCGAGCAGGGCCGCGCCGGGTCCGACGGTTACTACCCGCGCCTGGCCGGCAAGCCCCAGGAATACCTCTACCACCAGTTGCTGAATTTCCGCGACGACCGGCGGCAGTACCGGCCCATGTCGCATCTGCTGGCCGGCCTGCCCGACGACTACCTGCGCGAGATCGCGGCCTATTTCGCCGACCAGCACGTGCCGTATCCGGCGGCGGTGCGCCCCGAGGTTTCCACCGCGATCCTGGAGGCAGGCCGCAAGCTTGCCCAGGACGGCGACGCCGCTCGCGGCCTGCCGGCATGCGCCGCCTGCCACGGCGCCTCGCTGGGCGGGCTATTGCCGGGCGTGCCCGGCCTGCTGGGCCTGCCGCGCGACTACATCGGCGCCCAGATCGGCAGCTGGAAGAACGGGCTGCGGCGCGCGGCCGAGCCCGACTGCATGGCGGACGTGGCCGCCAAGTTGACGCCGGCGGACATCAGCGCGCTGGCGGCCTGGCTGTCGTCGCGGCCGGTGCCCGCGTCCTACGCCGCCGAACCGGCGGATTCGCTCAAGCTGCCCGCCGAGTGCGGCAGCCAGGCGCGGCGTTGAGGGGGCGGCCATGAAGCACATCAAACGCGCCCTTGCGGTCCTGGTCCTGCTGATCGTGGCGGCGGCGGGCACGCTGTACTGGATGGGCACGCGCGAGGACGCCGGCGGCGGTCCGCCCGCCAGCGGCGACGCGGCCAGCCTGGCCGAGCGCGGCCGCTACCTGGCGCTGGCGGGCAACTGCATGGCCTGCCACACCAGCCGGGGCGGCAAGCCCTATGCCGGCGGCACGCCGGTGCCCACGCCGTTCGGCGTGGTCTACGGTCCCAACCTCACGCCGGATCCGCAGACCGGCATCGGCGCCTGGAGCGCGGATGACTTCTGGCGCGCGCTGCACAACGGCAAGTCGCGCGACGGCACGCTGCTGTATCCGGCCTTTCCCTACACCGAGTACACACGCATGACGCGCGCCGACGCCGACGCGCTGTATGCCTTCCTGCGCACGGTGGAACCGGTCAACCAGCCCAATCGCCCCGCTGAAATGGAGTTCCCCTACAACCAGCGCGCGTTGCTGGCGTTCTGGCGGGCGCTGTACTTCAAGCCGGGCACGCTGCAATCCGACGCCGGTCAGTCGGCGCCCTGGAACCGAGGCCGCTATCTGGTCGAGGGGCCGGGCCATTGCGCGGCCTGCCATACGCCGCGCAACAGCCTGGGCGCCACGCGCGCGGCCGAGCCGCTGGCCGGCGGCGTGATTCCGGTGCTGGATTGGTACGCGCCGCCGTTGACCAACGACCTGAGCGTCGGCATGGGCCGCTGGCAGGCCACGGACATCGCGGCGCTGCTCAAGACCGGCATCGCCGCGCATTCCACCGCCACGGGGCCGATGGCCGAGGTGGTGAGGGGCAGCACGCAGTACCTGAGCGATGACGATGCGCTGGCGATCGGCGTCTACCTGAAGACCTTGCCCGCCACGCCGGCGGCCACGCAGCGCCAGGCCGCGTCGGCCTCGCCCGCCTTGATGGATATCGGCGGCAAGATCTACCGCCAGCAGTGCGTGCAATGCCATCAGGCGGCGGGCGAGGGCGCGGGTTCGGCCTGGCCCGCGCTGGCCGGCAATCCCGGCGTGACCGCGCCGTCGCCCGTCAATGCCATCCGTATGGTGCTCGACGGCGGTTACGCGCCGGCCACGGCGGCCAATCCCCGGCCTCACGGCATGCCGCCATTCGGGCAACTGCTGAACGACAACGACATCGCCGCGCTGGTGACTTATATCCGCAACAGCTGGGGCAACGAGGCGGGCGGCGTCACGCCGCTGGAGGTCAAGCGCGCGCGCGACGCGTCCACGCGCAATTGAAGTCGGCGCCTGGAGTCCGGGGGCCGTCGGCCGGTTCCGAGGCTCAAGGGCCGAGCGTCAGGTCGCGGGCTCCTGGCCTGGGCCGGGCCAGCGCCGCGAGGGCCAGTTCGCCCAGCGTGCGCACGGCCTCGGCCTGGGCTTCGTTCCAGGGGTGGCCGCAGTTCAGGCGCAGCGCGCTGGCGAACTGACCGCTGGCCGAGAAAATCGGGCCGGGCGCGACGCTGATGCCGCGCGCCAGCGCCTGGCGATGCAGCGCCAGCGCGTCGATGCCCTGGGGCAGCTCCAGCCACAGGAAGAAGCCGCCTTGCGGGCGTGTCATGCGCGTGCCGGCGGGAAACGCATGGGCCACCGCCGTCGCCATCCGGGCCTGCAGGGTCTGCAACGTGTCGCGCAGCCGGCGCAGGTGACGGTCGTAGCCGCCCTGTTCCAGGAATTCCGCGATGGCGCCCTGCGCCGGGCCGGACGCCGACAGCGTGGACGACAGCTTGAGCCGCTGCACGCGCTGCGTGTATCGGCCCGCCGAGGCCCAGCCGATTCGGTAGCCCGGCGCCAGGCATTTGGAGAATGAGGAACAGTGCAGCACCAGGCCCTGCGTGTCGTAGGCCTTGGCCGGCACCGGGCGCGTCGCGCCGAAATACAGCTCGCCGTAGACGTCGTCCTCGATCAGCGGAATGTCGTGGCGCGTGAGCAGCTCGACCAATTGCCGCTTGCGCTCATCGGGCATGAGGCTGCCCAGCGGATTCTGGAATTGCGTCATCAGCCAGCAGGCGGCGGGCCGGTGCCGCGCGATGGCGCTTTCCAGCGCGTCCAGGTCCATGCCGGTGCGCGGGTGCGTCGGCACTTCCAATGCCTTCAGTCCCTGCCGTTCCAGCGCCTGCAGCGCGCCATAGAACGTGGGCGCTTCGACGATCACCGTGTCGCCGGGGCGGGTGACCGCCTGCAGGCACAGGTTCAGCGCTTCCAGCGCGCCGTTGGTGACGACGATGTCGCTGGCGGGGATGTTGATGCCGGCGATCAGGTAGCGCAGCGCGATCTGGCGGCGCAGCGCGGGATTGCCGGGCGACAGGTCTTCGACCGTGTCCAGCGGGTCCTGGCGTTTGAGATGCGCCGCCATGGCCTGCGCCAGCCGTGGCAGCGGAAACAGCAGCGGCGAGGGAAAGGCGGATCCCAGCGGCGCCACGTCGCGGTTGCGCACTGAACCCAGGATGTCGAAGATGCGTTCGCTGATCGCCAGCTCGGTGGACTCGCCATCCGGGCAGGAGGCGCCGGGCTCGGGCGGCAGCGGCTCGGCGCGCGCGCTCACGTAATAGCCCGAGCGCGGGCGCGCGCGGATCAGGCCGCGCGCTTCCAACAGGTAATAGGCCTGGAAGACGGTGGAGGGACTGACGCCGCGGCTGGAACAGGCGTCACGCACGGAGGGCAGCTTGTCGCCGGTGCGCAGCACGCCGTCGCGGATCGATTTCTCGATCTCGGCCGCAAGGGTCTCGTACAGGGCCAAGGGCGCGGGCCTGCCTGTCGCGGATGGCGTTACTTGCTGCTCTGCAGGATCGCCATGGCCTGGCGTTCCATGAATTCGCCCAGCGTATCGATGCCGCGCAGCTTCAGGATGGTATTGCGCACGGCGGCCTCGACCAGCACGGCGAGGTTGCGGCCGGCGGCCACCTGCAGCATGACCTTGCGCACCGGCAGGCCCAGCATGTCCTGCGTGATGTCCTGCAGCGGCAGGCGTTCGAACTTGTCCTGCGCGGTGGCGCGCACCAGATGCACGATGAGCTTCAGGCGCATCTTTCGGCGCACCGAGGTCTCGCCGAAGATGGTGCGGATGTCGAGCAGGCCCAGGCCGCGCACTTCCAGCAGGTTCTGCAGCAGTTGCGGGCAGTGGCCCTCGATCATGTTGGGCGCGGTGCGCGAGAACTCCACCGCGTCGTCGGCCACCAGGCCGTGGCCGCGCGAGATCAGTTCCAGCGCGAGTTCGCTCTTGCCCAGGCCGGACTCGCCGGTGATCAGCACGCCCAGGCCCAGCACGTCCAGGAACACGCCGTGCACGGTGGTGGTGGGTGCGAGCTTCTTGCCCAGGTAGATGCGCAGCAGGTCGATCAGCTGCGCGGCGGCGACCGGCGTGGACAGCAGCGGCACCTGGTGCTGGTCGCACTGGTCCACCAGGTCCTGCGGCGGCGTCAGGCCGTCGGCCAGCAGGATGGCGGGCACGCCGCCGATCAGCAGCTCGTCCATGTGGTGCATGCGGCGGCGCAGGTCGAAGCGGGTGTAGTACGCCAGCTCTTCCTGGCCGAACACCTGGATGCGCGAGGGGTGGATCAGGTTCAGGTGGCCAACGAGGTCGGCGGCCGCCATGCCGTCATCGGGAATCGCGCGGTCCGCGGCGCCCTGGCCCGCGATCCAGTTGAAGGGGATTTTGTCGGCGTTGTCGTCGACCAGTTCCTGCACCGTGAGCATGGCTGCGTGTCCGCGTGGAGAATCAGAGTTGGCCGGTGGTCAGCATCTTGTGGACCACGGCCGGATCGGTCTCGGTGCCCAGCGCTTCGCGCAGCGCCTTGTTCGACATCAGCTGCGCCAGTTCGGCCAGGATGTCCAGGTGTTGCTGTGTCGCGGTTTCGGGCACCAGCAGGCAGAGCAGCATGGAGACGGGCTGGCCGTCGGGGGCGTCGAAGGCGATGGGCTGCGCCAGGCGGATGAACGCCGCCAGCGCCTGCTCCAGGCCCTTGACGCGGCCGTGCGGCACGGCAACGCCCTGGCCCAGCGCCGTCGACCCGAGGCGCTCGCGCGCGAACAGGCTGTCGAACACCAGCGAACGCGCCAGGCCGTGATTGTTTTCGAAGAGCAGGCCGGCTTGCTCGAACGCGCGTTTCTTGCTCGTGGCGAGCATGTCTAGCACGACGTTGCCGGCGGGAAGAATGCGCGACAGATGATTCATGCGGAGCATTATATGGTTATATGACGCACTGCAAAAAACGCCCGGACCAGGGGTTGTCCCGCAGACTTTCCGCTGCTGGTTCCAGGCGTATCCCCCCGTGCTTCCGGCTGGCCGCGACGGGTTGTCCGCGAGGCTGGCCATGGCACGCCGCGCCCCGGGCGGCGTGCCGTCCGTCAGGCGCAAGAGCGACAGCATAGACCGATCGCGCGAGGTTGTGGGTATTCCTGGGGCCGGGGGCGCATATTTCCGAACGGATCGCGCCAGGTACGCGGCGGTGCGGGCATGTGCCAGGCCGGTACGGTCAGTCGATTCGGGAAAACAGGGAGCGGATCCGGGGCGACGGACAGGCCGGGCGCGGACGCGGTTGCGCGGGTACTGCGTGGGGGAGGCATTTGCCGATGCCCCGACTGGACGCAAGGTCTAGCGGGACACCGGGACTCAGGCAGGATGGTTAATCGCTGTATTGCCAAGCGCTCGCAGGGGAGCGATCGTGAGGCGCGGTACTACTGGGGAGGCGAGAGATTCGCCGCTTGCCGCTTCACGGACTCTGCTGTGTGGCTTCGCACCTTGTCCTTGTGCTTGATGACCTGACGGTCGACTTTGTCGGCGAGGAGGTCTATCGCAGCGTAGAGGTTTTCATCGGTTGCTTCACAATGAATGTCCTTGCCGCTCAGACGCATGGTGATTTCGGCTTTGTGCCGCAGGGGCTCAACTGAGAGCATGACCTGGGTATCGATGACGTGATCGAAATGCCGCAGCACTCGCGCCAGTTTGTTCATGACATATTCCCGGATGGCCGGGGTGACGTCGAGGTGACGACCGCAGATGCTCAGGTTCATAGTGTGCTCTCCTTCTGTAAAGAGGATATAAGAGGTGCGCCCGGTGGCGCGGTGGGGTCGTTAGGCGATCTCCTTGGTAGAGAGGTTTTGTGTGGGTCGTTGGTATTAGTGTATAGACTCGCGCCGATAAAACAAGCTGACCTAGCGCAAGTTCGTGGCATTTTTATGGCTGAGTCCGGCGGAGGGGCGAAACGCGCCGAAGCGCGCGGAAACTGCGCCGGGAAAAGTCGGGAATCGCGGGGAAAAATCGGGAAAAGCGCGCAAGCGCCTTGGCGGGCCGGGCCGCCTGGAGAAAGCGGAGCGGCCCTAAGGGTCTTCCCCAGGGCCGCCGCTGTTACATGCGGAAGTGCTCGCCCAGGTAGACGCGGCGCACGGCCGGATCGCCGACGATCTCGTCGGGATGGCCGTCGGTCAGCACCTTGCCTTCGCTGATGATGTAGGCGCGGTCGCAGATGCCCAGCGTTTCGCGCACGTTGTGGTCGGTAATGAGCACGCCGATGCCGCGGCCCTTCAGGAAGCGCACGATGCGCTGGATCTCGATCACCGCGATGGGGTCCACGCCGGCGAAGGGTTCGTCCAGCAGGATGAAGCGCGGGCTGGTGGCCAGCGCGCGCGCGATTTCCACGCGGCGGCGTTCGCCGCCCGACAGCGAGATGGCCGCGTTGCTGCGGATGTGGCCGATCTGCAGTTCCTCCAGCAGCGATTCCATCTGCTGGTTGATCTTGGCCGTGGGCAGGGGCTTGCCATCCGGCCCCAGTTGCAGCTCCAGCACGGCGCGGATGTTCTGCTCTACCGTCAGCCGGCGGAACACGGATGCATCCTGGGGCAGATAGGACAGGCCCATGCGCGCGCGCTTGTGGATCGGCATGGCGGTGATGGCGTCGCCGTCGATCTCGATGCGGCCGGCGTCGGCCGGCACCAGGCCCACGATCATGTAGAAGCTGGTGGTCTTGCCGGCGCCGTTCGGGCCAAGCAGGCCCACGACTTCGCCGCTGGAGACGGACAGGGAGACGTCCTGCACCACGGTGCGGCCGTTATAGGTCTTGCGCAAGCCGGTTGCGCGCAGGCTGCCCTGCTTGACGCCCGAAGGGGCGGAGGTCACAGGGGTCTGCACAGAGGGTGGATTCATGCGTGGCGGCGGATGTGTTGCGGGGGGAGGCGCTTAGCGCCCCTTCTTCGAGGCCTGCTGCTTGCGGCATTCGGCGATGGCGGCGTCCGCCTTGGCGCGGGGCTCGGCCACCGAGCGCACCCGGCCGCCGGCCGCGGCCGAGTTGGGGCCGCCATGGGCTTCGTAGGTGCCGCTCTTTTCGTTGTAGCGTACCCGTTCGCCACGGATGGTGTCGAACGGTTTGCCACAGACGTAGCGCACCACCACGGCCTGGCCGATGAGGTCGAAGGTGCTGTTGGTGCCGTCGTATTCGGCGCGCAGGCCCTTGCCTTCGATGAGTTCGAAGTTCTCGGGGCGTTCCTGGCGGATGGTGACGACCTTGCCCTTGTTCGCGGTGGCCGTGCCGTACTGGTTGCCCTTGGCGTCCTCGTGCATTTCCAGCGTGTCGGAGGTCAGCGTCATCAACCCGCGCGTCATGTTGACGTTGCCGGTGAACACGCTCTGCTTCTTCACGTCGTCGTAGTGCAGCGTGTCTGACAGGATCAGCGTGCTGGGTTCTTCGGCGGGCGCGGCCTTGCCGGCCGCCGGCTGGGGCGCGGGGTCCGCCGCGTGGGCCGAGGGCGCGAGCGCCGCCGCGGCCAGCAGGGCGGCGCCGATCAGGCGCGTCGTCGGGGCAAGGCGAATCCGGAGGTCGGTCATGGCTTCTTCTGGTCGGTATTGTTGGGGGCTGGAATCTCGGTGCGGCGCTGCTGCTTGCCTTCGCCGCCGGCGATTTCCACGTCGGTCGATGCTGAGACCTGCAACTGGCGGGTCCTGTTGTTGTAGTGCATGCCGGTGCCGTTCATGCGCGAACGGCCTTTCAGCACTTCGGCCGGCAGGTCGGTATAGACCACGTCCTCGTCCGGCAGGATGATCAGCTGCTGGCTGCGCACGTCCAGCAGGTCATTGTTGGCGTCGGGCTGGCGATGCACGTAGGCGTCGCCGTTCATGACGATGCGCTTGCCGCCCTGTTCCATGATGGCGGTCTTGGAGATGCCCACGGTGATCGGGCTGGATTCGCGCTGGCCGACGGCCCGGGGGGCGGTGATGTGATACGAATCGTCGTCGGGGAAGTGCTCGGCGTATTCGCCCTCGAGCCGGTTGATCGGGCGGCCCGTCATGTCGGTGCGCAGCATGACGAAGTTGCGCGACCAGGCATCCATTTCATGGGTGATGCGGCGCGGGGGGTCGACCTGCACGGCCCGCTGCGCGTAATCGGCCGCCCACCAGCTGCTGAGCACCAGCACGACGAGCAGGAACAGCGCGATCAGGGAAGGAAAACGTTCTTTCATCTAGTGTGCCAAAAAGGCGTATGTGTCATGGGGCGCGCGGGTCGTTACTGGATGGCGCCCGGGCCCAGCAGGCCCGGCGCGGCCAGGAAACCGCCCAGGCGGCCCTGGGCGGCCAGCAGCAGGTCGCAGCATTCGCGCACCGCGCCAGAGCCGCCGGGAACCGAGGCGACCCAGTGCGCGGCCTGGCTGACGTAGCCCGGCGCGTTGGGCACGGTGGCGGCGAAACCGGCGCGCTGCATGGCGGGCAGGTCGATGATGTCGTCGCCCATGTAGCCCGCCTGGTTCAGTTGGACACCGGCGCGTTGCGCGAGTTCGGCCAGGGCCGCGCCCTTGTCGCGCACGCCCTGCATGACCTCGGCGATGCCCAGCTCGGCGGCGCGGCGCGCCACGATGGGGCCGGACCGGCCGGTCATCAGGGCGACCTTCAGGCCGCCTTCCAGCAGCAGGCGCAGGCCGTGGCCGTCCAGCGCGTTGAAGCGCTTGAGCTGTTCGCCGTTCTCGCCATAGTAGAGGCCGCCGTCGGTCAGCACGCCGTCCACGTCGAACACCATGAGGCGGACGGCGGCGGCGCGTTCGCGCACGGTGGCGGGAATGCGGGCGAGGACCAGCGCTTCGGCCGGATGCGTGACAGGGGTGGGAAGGGTCATAGTCATACCACTTTGGCGGCCATCAGGTCATGCATGTGCAGCGCGCCGAGCAAGGCGCCATCGCTGTCGAGCACCAGCATGTGATTGAGTCGAAGTTCGTCCATCTGCTGCGCCGCTTCCACGGCCAGCGCGTCGGGTCCGATGCTGCGCGGCGAGCGCGTCATGCCGTCGTCCACGGCCAGGCCGCGGATATCGCCCTGGCTGGCGATCAGGCGGCGCAGGTCGCCGTCGGTGAAGATGCCTTGCGGCCGGCCGGCGGCGTCGGCCACCACGGTCATGCCCATGCCCTTGGCCGACATGGTCTTGAGCGCCTGCGGGACCGGCGTGCCAGTGGCCACGATGGGCAGGGCGTCGCCCTGGCGCATCACATCGCGCACATGCGTCAGCAGGCGGCGACCCAGCGCGCCGCCGGGATGCGAGCGGGCGAAGTCCTGCGGGCCGAAGCCGCGCGCCTCCAGGCAGGCGACGGCCAGCGCATCGCCCAGGGCCAGCGCGGCGGTGGTGCTGGCCGTGGGCGCCAGGTTCAGCGGGCAGGCTTCCTGCGCGACGCTGGCGTCCAGGTGCACGTCGGCCAGCAAGGCCAGCTCGGACTGCGGATTGCCGGTGATCGCCACCAGCTTGGCGCCCATGCGGCGCGCCACCGGCAGGATGGTCAGCAGTTCCTGGCCCGATCCGGAATAGGAAATCGCGATCAGCACGTCGTCGCGGGTGATCATCCCCAGGTCGCCATGGACCGCCTCGGCGGCATGCACGAAGAAGGCGGGCGTGCCGGTGGAGGCCAGCGTGGCCGCGATCTTGCGCGCGACGTGGCCGGTCTTGCCGATGCCGCTGACGACCACGCGCCCGCGGCAGGCGAGCAGCAGGGCCACGACCTGCGCGAAGCTGTCGTCCAGCCGGGCCGACAGATCCTGCAGGGCCTGGCTTTCGATTTGCAGCGTCCTGCGGGCAGATGACAGCGCGGTGTCGGACGATAGGGAGGGATGCTCAGTCATGGCGGGATTTTAATATCAGTTGCCGGGGGCGCCACCGCGCCACTCCGGACGCATGAAACAGGTGCCGCAGGCCGACATGAGAAACAGCTATCCCCCCCGGCGACGGCGCCCTCCCCGATCGGGGCAGCGCGGATCCGGCTCCGCCGGTCCGCAGCTGCGCCCCCCTGGGGGGGAAGCGCGCAGCGCTTCGGGGGGGGACCGTGTTTGCCCGCGAGAAGGGGGTATGGCATCCTGGCGGCTCCTGTTTTTCCGGCTTTCACTCTTTTACCCAGGACCGCCTCATGTCCCGCATTTCCAGTCCCGTCCTTGGCACGCCCCTGTCGCCCCTCGCCACCCGAGTGATGCTGCTCGGCTCCGGAGAGCTGGGCAAGGAGGTCGTCATCGCCCTGCAGCGCCTGGGCGTGGAGGTCATCGCCGTGGACCGGTACGCGGACGCGCCGGGGCAGCAGGTGGCGCACCGCGCCCACGTGGTGCCCATGACGGACGCGGATGCCTTGCGCAAGATCATCGACCAGGAACGGCCGCACGTCATTGTCCCTGAAATCGAGGCCATCGCCACCAGCCTGCTGGTCGAGCTGGAGGCCGCCGGCGCCGTGCGCGTCACGCCCACGGCGCGCGCCGCCCAGCTGACCATGAACCGCGAGGGCATCCGCCGCCTGGCGGCCGAGACCCTTGGCCTGCCGACCTCGCCGTACCGGTTCGTCGACACCGAACAGGAACTGCGCGAGGCCATCGACGGCGGCATCGGCTATCCCTGCGTGATCAAGCCCGTCATGTCGTCCTCGGGCAAGGGACAGTCCGTGATCAAGTCCGCCGAGGACGTGGCCGAGAGCTGGCGCTACGCCCAGGAAGGCGGCCGCGTCGGCGGCGGCCGCGCCATCGTCGAGGGCTTCATCCGCTTCGACTACGAAATCACGCTGCTGACCGTCCGCGCGCGTGGCGCCGACGGCCAGGTCGAGACCCGTTACTGCGAGCCCATCGGCCATAAGCAGGTGGATGGCGACTACGTGGAAAGCTGGCAGCCGCATCCCATGTCGCCGGCGGCGCTGGAGCGCGCGCGCGAGATCGCCCTGGCGGTCACGTCCAACCTGGGCGGCCTGGGCATCTTCGGCGTCGAGCTGTTCGTGGCCGGCGACCAGGTCTGGTTCTCGGAGGTCAGCCCGCGTCCGCACGATACCGGCATGGTCACCATGATCACGCAGGCGCAGAACGAATTCGAATTGCACGCCCGCGCGCTGCTGGGCCTGCCGGTGGACACCAGCCTGCGCCAGCCCGGCGCCAGCAGCGTGATCTATGGCGGCGTGGACGCGGGCGCGGTGTCGTTCCACAACGTGGCCGAGGCGCTGGCCGAGCCGGGCACCGACGTGCGCCTGTTCGGCAAGCCCGAATCCTTCGTCAAGCGCCGCATGGGCGTGGGCCTGGCCGTCGCCGACGACGTGGCGGCCGCGCGCGCCAAGGCCAAGCGGGTGTCTTCCGCCGTGACGGTCAAGGCCGGCTGAGCACCGGGCGCGCGCCGCCGGCTGGCCGAGGATCCGTCACGGCGGATCCAGGCTGATCCAGCCAACTCGTGATCGCTGTTCCCTGGTTTTAATCAGTCCCCGTTTTCAATGCCACCCGCCGCGAGGCTGGTGGCATTGTTGTTTTTTGCCCATTGATACGTGGTCCACGGGTCAATCCGCCGGAAGTTTGCGGCCATGCCCCCACGAATCCTGGGGTTTGCGCTTTCTCAGGGTTTGTTCGATAATTTCAGGAATTTCTGAAATCGGTGTAACTGCTGTTGTCGAGTTCAAGTCGATCTGCTCCGCATATAAAGGGGGGCGGGTTGGTGGAATCGGCTGGCGCGAGAATGATCATGGTCCTCAGCCCTCAAAACGAACGTTTCGTCCTGCACTTTGGCGAAATGGGCAGCCGCTGGGGGGTGAACCGCACCGTCGGCCAGATCTATGCGCTGTTGTTCCTGGCGCCCGAGCCGATGAACGCCGACGACATCGCCGAGACGCTGGGCTTCTCGCGCTCGAATGTCAGCATGGGTCTCAAGGAATTGCAGTCCTGGCGCCTGGTCAAGCTGATGCACCAGGTGGGCGACCGCCGCGACTACTTCGAGACGCCCAAGGATGTGTGGGAGATCTTCCGCATCCTGATGGAAGAAAAGCGCAAGCGCGAAATCGACCCCACGCTCACGTTGTTGCGCGACACGCTGCTGGAGCCGGCCTCCAAGCCTGCCGATGTCTACGCGCAGCAGCGCATGACCGAAATGCTGGAGCTGATCGAACTGTCCACGGGATGGTTCGATGAGGTTCAGCGCCTGCCGCCCGAAACCCTGCAGAACCTGATGAAACTGGGCTCCAAGGTCCAGAAGGTGCTGGGCTTCGCCGGCAAATTGCGAGGCAAGGGCTGAATGCCGCTGAGCCTTGATTTTTAGGAAAAATCCTATGAAGTTGCATATACCGCCCGTATCATGGCGCCAGAGACGGCCTGGGAACCATGCCGGTTGCTGTGGCCTCTCGCCCGCATGGGAGCGCCCCAATGATTGATCTCGACGTCGTCAACCTGTCGCGATTCCAGTTTGCCGCGACCGCGCTTTACCACTTCCTGTTCGTGCCCCTCACGCTCGGCCTGTCGTTCATTCTCGCCATCATGGAGAGCGTGTACGTCATGACCGGACGCGCCATCTGGAAAAAGATGACGATGTTCTGGGGCACGCTGTTCGGCATCAACTTCGCGCTGGGCGTGGCCACGGGCGTGGTCATGGAATTCCAGTTCGGCATGAACTGGTCGTACTACAGCCACTACGTCGGCGACATCTTCGGCGCGCCGCTGGCGCTCGAAGGGCTGATGGCCTTCTTCCTGGAAGCCACCTTCGTCGGCCTGTTCTTCTTCGGCTGGAATCGCATGTCCAAGGTCAGCCACCTGGTGGTGACCTGGCTGGTGGCCTTCGGCACCAACTTCTCGGCCCTGTGGATCCTGATCGCCAACGGCTGGATGCAGAACCCGGTCGGCGCCGTCTTCAATCCCGACACCATGCGCATGGAGATGACGGACTTCGCCGCCGTGATCTTCAACCCGGTGGCGCAGGCCAAGTTCGTGCACACGGTCAGCGCGGGCTACGTGGCCGGCGCCATGTTCGTGATGTCGATCAGCGCCTGGTACCTGCTGCGCGGTCGCCATACGGATCTGGCCAAGCGCTCGATGGCCGTGGCCGCCAGCTTCGGCCTGGCCTCGGCCCTGTCGGTGGTGGTGCTGGGCGATGAAAGCGGCTACCTGACCACTGAACACCAGAAGATGAAGATCGCCGCCATGGAGTCCATGTGGCACACCGAGCCGGCGCCCGCCGCGTTCAACCTGATCGCCATCCCCAACCAGGCCGAGCGCAAGAACGATTTCGCCATCGAGATCCCCTACGTCATGGGCATCATCGGCACGCGCTCGCTCACCACGCCGCTGCTGGGCATCGACGACCTGATCCTGCGCGCCGAGAACCGCATCCGCGACGGCATGGTGGCCTACGACGCGCTGCAGAAGATCCGCGCCAATCCCAAGAACACCGACGCGCGCATGGTGTTCGACAAGACCTGGCCAGACCTGGGCTACGCGCTGCTGGTCAAGCGCTACCAGTCCGACATGAGCAAGGTCACCGAGGAAGACATCAAGAAGGCGGCCATCGACACCGTGCCGAATGTGGCGCCGCTGTTCTGGGCGTTCCGCGTCATGGTGGCGGTCGGCATGTACCTGATCCTGTTCTTCGGCGTGGCGTTCTGGCTGGCCTCGCGCGGCCGACTGGACAGCCGGCGCGGCCTGCTCAAGGTGGCGCTGTGGAGCCTGCCGCTGCCGTGGGTGGCGATCGAGAGCGGCTGGTTCGTGGCCGAGTACGGCCGCCAGCCCTGGGTGATCGAAGGCGTGCTGCCGACCTACTACGCGGCCTCCGGCCTGACCATCACGGACCTGGCCATCAGCCTGGGGATTTTCCTGGTGCTGTACACGGTCCTGCTCATCATCGGCGTCAAGGTGATGCTGCACGCCATCAAGGCAGGTCCGAAATCCGACGGACCGGCGCCCGCCGACGCGGCCGCCGATCCTGTCCGCGCCGCCGTGCGCGCCTGACCGGGAGAAACAGGAATGGATGCATTGATTCCTTTCGACTACGCCACCCTGCGGGTGGTCTGGTGGGTGCTGCTGGGCGCGCTGCTCATCGGCTTCGCCGTCATGGACGGCTTCGACCTGGGCGTGGCGGCGCTGTTGCCGCTGGTGGCCAAGACCGACGTCGAGCGCCGCGTGGTGATCAACGTGGTCGGCCCGGTCTGGGAGGGCAACCAGGTCTGGCTCATCACCGCCGGCGGCGCCATCTTCGCCGCGTGGCCGTTGCTGTATGCCGCTTCGTTCTCGGGCTTCTACCTGGCCATGATGCTGGCGCTGATCGCGCTGATCCTGCGTCCGGTGGGCTTCAAGTACCGCAGCAAGATGGAAGGCACGCGCTGGCGCAACACCTGGGACGGCGTGCTCTGTTTCTCGGGCGTGGTGGCCTCGCTGGTGTTCGGCGTGGCGGTGGGCAACATCATTCTGGGCGTGCCCTTCACGTTCGACGAAGCCGCGCTGCGCATGGTCTACCAGGGCCATTTCTACCAGTTGTTCACGCCTTTCGCGTTGCTGGCCGGCGTGCTCAGCGTGGCCATGCTGGCCATGCACGGCGCGGTGCTGCTGGCCTGGCGCACCGAGGGCGTGGTGGCCAGCCGCGCCCGCAATTGGGGCCGGCTGTGCGCGCTGCTGACCGCGGCGCTGTTCGTGGCCGGCGGTTTCTGGGTCGCGGGCGGGCTGAACGGCCACGTCATCACCAGCGCGGTCGACATGCAGGGCCCATCCGATCCCATGCTCAAGACCGTCAGCGTGCAGGCCGGCGCCTGGATGGCCAACTACGCCAAGTGGCCGCTGATGTGGATCGCGCCCGCGCTGGGCGTGGCCGGCGCGCTGCTGGCGCTGCTGCTCCTGACGGCGCGCGCGCACATGCTGGCGTTCCTGGCGTCGGCGCTGTCCATCGCCGGGATCATCCTGACGGCGGGCTTCTCGCTATTCCCGTTCCTGATGCCCTCGTCGTCGAACCCGCGCGCCGGGCTGACGGTCTGGGATGCCTCGTCCAGCCACATGACGCTGTGGATCATGGTGATCGCGGTCGCGATCTTCCTGCCCATCGTGACCCTCTACACCGCCTGGGTGTACCGCGTGATGCGCGGCAAGGTCACGCCTGAGTCGGTCGGCGGCACCCCCAACTCATACTGAATCAGGAGCTAGCGCTATGTGGTATTTCTCGTGGGTACTCGGGCTGGGGCTGGCCTGCGCCTTCGCCATTCTCAACGCCATGTGGTTCGAACTGCGCGAGGGCCATTCGCATGACCCGCGCGCCAAGCGCGACGAAGCGTGAGCATGCGGGACACGTCGGCGGCGGGTCGCGCCAGCAGCCTGGAGCATGATCCCGCCGACGCGCTGCGCAAGCCCTCGCGCGGGCAGTCGCAATGGTTGAAGCGTCTGGCGGGATCGGCGCGGCCGCCCCTGCTGCTGGCCGGCGCCGCGCCGCTCGCGGGCGGCGTGCTGCTGGTGATCCAGGCCTGGCTGCTGGCCAGCGTGCTGGACGCCGCCATCGCGCGGCAGGCGCCGCGCTCGGACCTGCTGGGCGGCATCCTCGGCATCGCCGCGCTGATGCTGGTCCGCGCCTGTATCGCCTGGGCCGGCGAACGCGCCGGCGCCATCGCCGCCGAGCGGATCAAGCGCCAGGTGCGCCAGGCCCTGTTCGAGCGCCTGGTGGACAAGGGGCCGCACTGGAGTCGGGGCCAGGCCTCGGGCGTGCTGGCCAGCGCCGTGGTGGACCAGGTCGAGGCGCTGGATGGCTTCTTCGCCAAATACCTGCCGGCCATGGCCGCCGCCGCCATGCTGCCGGTGGCATTTTCCGTGCTGCTGTTTCCGGTGGATGTGATCGCGGGCCTGGTGCTGCTGATCACCGCGCCGCTGATTCCCTTGTTCATGGCCCTGGTCGGCTGGGGCGCGCAGGGCGCGAGCCGGCGGCATCTGCGCGCCTTCGCGCGGCTGTCCGGATTCTTCGCCGACCGTCTGCGCGGGCTGTCCACGCTCAAGCTGTACGGACGCGCCGAGGCCGAGGCCGAATCGGTGGCGGCCGCCAGCGACGCATTGCGTCAGCGCACCCTGTCCGTGCTGCGCATCGCCTTCCTGTCCTCGGCGGTGCTGGAGTTCTTCGCCGCCCTGGGCGTCGCCGGGGTGGCCGTGTACATCGGGCTGACCTATCTGGGTTTCCTGGACCTGCGCTGGTCGGTGCTGACCTTGCAGGCCGGCATGTTCTGCCTGTTGATGGCGCCCGAGGTCTATGCGCCGCTGCGTCAGTTCGCCGCGCACTACCATGACCGCGCGGCCGCGCTGGCGGCGGTGACGCAGATCGACGCGGTGTTCGACGGCTTGCCGGATGTGGCGCCGGCCGGGGCCGCGCCGGTTGCGCCGGCCGCCGTGCCCGCCGCGCGCGGCCCGGTCTCAATGAGCGCGCGCGGCCTGCGCTTGATGGCGCCCGGCCGTCCCGCGCCGGTGCTCGACGGCGCGGCGCTTGCGCTGGCGCCCGGCGAACACGTCGCGCTGATGGGGCCGAGCGGCATCGGCAAGTCCTCGCTGATCGAGGCGATCGCGCGCCTGCGGCCCTGCGAGGGCGAGATATTGATCGACGGCCGGCCGCTGGCGGATTGGGACGAGGCCGCGCTGCGCGGCCGGATCGCGCTGATCGGCCAGAAGCCGCAGTTGATGGCCGGCACCATCGCCCAGAACATCCGCCTCGGTTGTCCGCAGGCCTCGGACGAGGCGCTGCGCGAGGCCGCAAGGCGCGCGCGAGTCCTGGAATTCACCGAGCGTCAGCCGCTGGGCCTGGATACCGTGCTGGGCGGACGCGGGCAGGGCCTGTCCGGCGGGCAGGCGCAGCGCGTGGCGCTGGCGCGGCTGTTCCTGCGCGATCCCGGACTGATCCTGCTGGACGAGCCCACGGCGCACCTGGATGAGGACACGCAGGCCCGCGTGCTGGACGAAATCCTCACATTCGCGGCGGGGCGGACGCTGCTCATCGCCACGCACTCGCCGCAGGTGGCCGCCCGTTTCGGGCGCACGCTGCGGCTGGCGGACGGCAAACTGGAACAAGCATGAAGCGCATCGCCATCGCCATCGCCGCGTCTGGCGGATCCGCCGGATCCGGAGCGGCCCATCCATGAAACACCTGCTGTTGCTGCTGCCGCTGTACGCGCGCCGCAAGGGCGGACTGCTGCTCGCGCTGTTCTGCGCGCTGGCCACCGTGGCCGCGGGCGTGGGGCTGCTGGGCGTGTCGGGCTGGTTCCTGACCGGCGCCGCGCTGGCCGGCGCGGGCGCCGCGTTCAACCTGTTCGCGCCGTCGGCGCTGGTGCGCGGCCTGTCGTTCCTGCGCATCGTGTCGCGCTATGCCGACCGCCTGGCGGGGCACTCGGCCACGCTGCGCCTGCTGGCCGATCTGCGCACGCTGGTGTTCCGCGCGCTGATTCGCCTGACGCCGCGCCAGCTGGCGCGCTATCGCGGCGGCGATCTGGTGGCGCGCATGACCGGCGACGTGGACGCGCTGGATACTGTGTTCCTGTTCGTGCTGGCGCCGCTGGCCACGGCGCTGCTGGCCGGCGCCATCATGACGGCGGTGCTGGGCTACTGGATACCGGCCGCCGCGCTGGTGTTCGCGCTGGCGCTGCTGGTGGCCTGCGTGCTTGCGCCCTGGGGCCTGCAGCGCGCCGCGCGCGGACCCGGCGCCGCCGCGCAGGAAAGCGCGGCCGGCCTGCGCGCCGCTGTGCTGGACGCGGTGGACGGCCACGCCGACATGGTGGCGCTGCATGCGCAGGCGCAGACCCGCGCGCATTTCGAGCGCCTGTGCGGGCAGAACGCGCAGGCGCGCCAGGCCCAGGCCTGCGTCGCGGCGCGCGGGCTCTGGTTCCTGCAGGCCGCTGCCGGCGCGGCCGTGCTGGGTGTGTTGTGGTTCGGGCTGGGCGAACACGAGGGCGGCGGCCTGTCCGGGCCTTTGCTGGCGGGTCTGCTGCTGGCGGTCATGGGCATATTCGAAGTGGCCGCGCCCATCATGCGCGGCGCATCGCGGCTGGGCTCGGCGGTGTCCGCGGCGCAGCGCATCCGCGAGGTGGCGCAATGCGAGCCGGACATGCGCGATCCCGACGCGCCGGCCGCGCTGCCGGCGGATGGCGCGCTGGAACTGGACGGCTTGCGCTTCGCCTATCCCGATGGCGCCCTGGTGCTGGACGGCGTCAGCCTGCGCGTCGCGCCGGGCGAGCGCGTGGCGATCCAGGGCGAGAGCGGCGCGGGCAAGTCCACGCTGCTGCATCTGATCCTGCGGCTGGAAGATCCGCAGGCTGGCCAGGTGCGCTATGGCGGACGCGACGCGCGCGATTGCGCGCAGGCCGACTGGCACCGGCGCATCGCGCTGCTGTCGCAGGACGCGCCGGTGTTCCTGGGCACGCTGCGCACCAATCTGCTGATCGGCGACCCTTCGGCGGACGAAGCCGCGCTGTGGCGCGCGCTGGACGCCGCGCGCCTGGGCGATTTCGTGCGCGGTCTGCCCGACGGGCTGGATGCGTGGGCGGGCGAGACCGGTTCGCTGCTGTCGGCCGGGCAGGCGCGGCGGCTGTGTCTGGCGCGGGCCCTGCTGTCGCCGGCCAGGGTGCTGGTGCTGGACGAGCCCACCGCCGGCCTGGACGCGGCGGCCGAGGCCGATTTCCTGCGGGATCTGGGGCGGGCGGCGCAGGGGCGCGCCGTGGTGCTGGCCACGCATGCGCGCCTGCCGGCGGGCGCGGTGGACCGGCGCTGCGTGCTGCGCGGGGGACAGTTGCATGACGTGTCATCGCCCGAGCCTGTCCTGGCTTAAGCGCGGCAGCGGGGTTATAGTGCGCCTTGCTTCAATTCTTCAGGGCCGTCTTTCATGCAGAACGAATACGCCGAGTTCATCCGGCGCACCATCCGCAGCGTTCCAGACTGGCCCCAGCCCGGTGTCACGTTCCGTGACATCACGCCGGTGCTGCAGGACCCGCGGGCGTTCCGCGTCCTGATCGACCTGTTCGTCTACCGTTACATGCGTCAGCGCCTGGATCTGGTCGCGGGCGTGGATGCGCGCGGCTTCATTGTCGGCAGCGTGCTGGCCTATGAGCTGAACCTGGGCTTCGTGCCCGTGCGCAAGAAGGGCAAGCTGCCGTATCGCACGGTGGCCGAGGAATATTCGCTGGAATACGGCAACGCCGCCGTCGAGATGCACACCGACGCGGTGCGCACCGGCCAGCGCGTGCTGCTGGTGGACGATCTGATCGCCACGGGCGGCACCATGCTGGCGGCCATCAAGCTGCTGCAGCGCCTGGGCGCCAACGTGGTCGAAGCCGCCGCCATCATCGACCTGCCCGACCTGGGCGGCTCCGCCAAGATCGCCGCCACCGGCACCCCGCTGTACACGGTCTGTCAGTACCAGAACGACACCACCGCCTGACGCGCGGCGCTTCGGGGGGCTTAGCCCTCGTTCAGACGCGGCTGGATGAAATCCAGGAACGCCTTGGTCTTGGCCGGCAGCATCCGCGAGGGCAGCAGCGCGAACAGCGGCAGCGGCGTCAGGCTCCATTCCGGCAGCACGCGCACCAGCCCGGACTGCTTGATGGCGCGCTCCATCGCGTCGAACACCAGCAGCGGCGTGATGCCCAGTCCCTGGCTGGCCAGCCGGCCCAGCATGCCCACGTTGTTCGCGGCTAGCCGGCCCGATACCTGCACCCGTTCCACCTTGTCGCCCGAATGGAGCATCCAGAAGGATGACTCGTCGCGCATGGTGGGCCGCAGGCACTCGTGATGGCTGAGATCCCCGGGCACGCGCGGCTCGCCGTGGCGCGCCAGGTATTCGGGCGAGGCGTACAGCTGGTGCGCCATGAGCACGATCTTGCGCGAGATCAGGCTGGAATCGGGCTGCTGCCCGAAGCGCAGGATCAGGTCGAACGGGTTGCTGATCGGATCGACCGAGCGCATGCCCAGGTCGAAATCGCATTCGATATCGGGATGCTGTTCGCGGAATTCCCGGATCACCGAAGGCAGGAACAGTTGCGCCAGGCTGGTCGGCAGCGAGATGCGCAGCCGGCCCTTGGGTTGCACCGCCATGTCCAGCAACTGGTCGTGGGCGACGCGGGCTTCCTCGACGATATGGCGGCAGCGCTCGAAATAGATGGCGCCGGCCTCGGTCAGGTCGATCTTGCGCGTGCTGCGGTTGAGCAGCCGCATGCCGACGCTGCGCTCCAGTTCGCTGACGCGGCGCGACAGCGTGGACGTGGGGATGTTCAGGGCTTCGGCCGCATGACTGAAATTCTTGCGCTTGGCGACTTCGACGAACAGGGCGATGTCGTTAAGCTGTATGTCCATAAGGGCCTCGGTACTCAAAATTCCATGTCTGGCAGATTCCAATCATAAATGGAATTATTTTTGCGTCAGTGGAAATGTCTATTCCTCCATCCCGAACAAGCCGCGCCAACCCTGGCGTCACGGCCCGGCGCGCCGCAGCTGGCGTTTGGCTGAATGCCCGCGAGGCTTGCGCTCATTGGGGCCAGGGCGGAAGTGCGCAGGAAGTGAGCAGGGAGTGAGCAATAGTCGCGCCGCGATATGCGGGGATCTTTCCACTCCTGCAAATATGTTCCCCAAATTAAGGGTTTTTACTAGGTCGATAAGGCCAGATACTTCGTTCCGTCAACACGCCGTCACATTGCGCCCGCCGTCCTGGCGGGCGCTGTCGTGCCAGGTATAGGATGGAGTCATCACAATGAAAGCCCTAGCGACCGCACTCATGGTTACCGCAACCCTGGCGGGCATGTCCGCCGCCCACGCCGATGGCAAGACCCGCGAACAGGTTCAGCAGGAACTGCAGGCCGCCAAGGCCGCCGGCCAGGTCACCTTCGGCGAACTGGACTATCCGCCCGCCGCCACCGCCAGCACCGGCATGTCGCGCGAGCAGGTTGGCGCCGAATTGCAAAGCGCCAAGATCGCCGGGCAGGTTACCAGCGCCGAACTGGACTATCCGCCCCGGAGCGCCGCGCCGGAAACCGCCGGCAAGACGCGCGAGCAGGTCCGCGCCGAGCTGGCCCAGGCCAAGGCGCGCGGCGAATACACCTTCGGCGAACTCGACTACCCGCCCAAGGGCCGCTGAGCATTTCGCGGCCGGCCGATGGCGCTGGCGCGCTGTGGCTTTTTTGCCTCGGCATTGTCCGCGCAGCGCGACAGGATTTGACGATCCTCAAACCGGGAAGTGATCGGGAATGAGCGCGGGAAATGCAATTGCGAGCAAGGATTCGCATTTCATTTCAAGGCGTTAAGCCCTGATTCCAAGCATGGAGGAATGCGCGTCGAACGCGATTATCCCAGCCATGGAAAGTAGTTCTTCGAAATCCCGCTTACTCCCGGCGGTCCCAGGCGAGACACTAGTTTCAGTGCATGCATCGCGGTCTTACAGGCCGCGGCTTGCGGGCATCCGCCACGCGGCGGCATGCCCGCGCATTGCCATCCATCTTGCCATTTAGAGGACTGTTATGAAGAAGACGCTATTGGCCGTCGCGTTGCTCGCGGGCTTTGCGAGCGCGGCGCAAGCTGCCGATTCGGTGACGTTGTACGGTTTGATCGACGCCGGCATCGGCTACGAAAAGGTGAAGTTCAACGGCAACTCGCAAAGCCGTGTCGGCGCCGTGCAAGGCGTGAGCAGCGGCTCGCGTTTCGGCCTGCGTGGCTCGGAAGACCTGGGCGACGGCCTGCGCGCCGTGTTCAACCTGGAAGCCGGCTTCGGTCCCCTGAACGGCAACTCGCTGCAAAGCGGCCGCCTCTGGGGCCGCCAGGCCACCGTGGGCCTGGACAGCGACTCGTGGGGCCGCCTGGAATTCGGCCGCCAGACCAACCTGGCCTCGAAGTACTTCGGTTCCATCGACCCGTTCTCGATCAGCTACAACACCGCCAACATGGGTACCGTGTTCAGCAGCGCCAATACGATGCGCCTGGACAACATGGTGCTGTACCAGACGCCCAGCTTCGGCGGCTTCAAGGCCGGCCTGGGTTACTCGTTCAGCGCTGACGACACGGTTTCGGACGAGAAGCAGCGCGGCTTCGAGACCAACAACAACAACCGCGTCCTGACCGCCGGCGTGCAGTACGTCAACGGCCCGCTGAACCTGGCCGCGGCCTACGACCGCTTCAATCCGTCCAAGGACGTCAAGGGCGGCAGCCAGGAAGACACGACGATCCAGTCGTACATCCTGGGCGGCACCTATGACTTCGAAGTGGTGAAGATCGCCGCCGCCTTCGGCCAGACCCGCAATGGCTGGTTCGTCGGCCAGAACATGGGCACCACGCCCGACGGCATGCAGAAGCTGGGCACGTTCAAGCTGGCCGACGGCTTCCGCGCCAATTCGTACATGGTGGGCTTCACCGTGCCGCTGGGCAGCAGCTCGATCTTCGGTTCCTGGCAGCGCGCCGATCCGAAGAACGACAAGCTGACCAAGGACGATGCCAAGTTCAACGTCTACAGCCTGGGCTACACCTACGACCTGAGCAAGCGCACCAACCTGTACGCGTACGCCTCCTACGGCGACAACTACGCGTTCCAGCGCGATGCGACGGACACCGCGTTCGCCGTGGGCCTGCGTCACCGGTTCTAAGCGACGGCGCGCCCGGCCAGACCTTGCTGAATGCGCGGCCCATCTCCGTGAGCCGCCGAGTGACAGCGAACCCCCCCTCCGGTTGAGGCCGGGCGCGACTTGAGCTGAGAAGGGAAGGGCCTCCATCTGGAGGCCCTCTCGCTTTTGGGCTTGCCGTTGTCCGCGCGCCGGCATGGCGGCCCGGCTTGCGGCGGCGCGCGCGGCTACAGGAACAGCTTGTAGGCCGGGTTGTCGGTCTCGTTCCAGTGCGGATAGCCCAGTTCGGCCACGAAGGCGCGGAACTGCTTCTTGTCGGCCGCCGGCACCTGGATGCCGATCAGGATGCGGCCGTAGTCGGCGCCCTGGTTGCGGTAATGGAACAGGCTGATGTTCCAGTCCGGATTCATCGCATTCAGGAAACGCATCAGCGCGCCCGGACGCTCCGGGAACTCGAAGCGGTACAGCAGCTCGTCGCGCGCCTGCGCGGAACGCCCGCCGACCATGTGGCGCAAGTGGGTCTTGGCCATTTCGTCGTGGGTCAGGTCGAGCGTGTCGAAACCGTGGCGGCGGAAGTTGGCGGCGATCTTGTCGGGCTCGGCCGGCGAGGACACCTGGATGCCGACGAACACATGGGCGCGGTCGGAATCCGAGATGCGGTAGTTGAACTCGGTGACGCTGCGCTCGCCGACCAGCTCGCAGAAGCGGCGGAAGCTGCCGCGCTGTTCGGGCATGGTGACGGCGAAGATGGCTTCGCGCATCTCGCCGACCTCGGCGCGCTCGGAGACGAAGCGCAGCCGGTCGAAATTCATGTTGGCGCCGCAGGCGATGGCCACCAGCGTCTTGCCCTTCAGGTGGTGCTCGGCCGCGTATTGCTTGGCGGCGGCGACGGCCATGGCGCCGGCCGGCTCCAGCACGCTGCGCGTGTCCTGGAACACATCCTTGATGGCCGCGCAGATCGCGTCGGTGTTCACCACCACGAAGTCATCGACATACTGGCGCGTGAGCTTGAAGGTCTCGGCGCCCACCATCTTCACCGCGGTGCCGTCCGAGAACAGGCCCACGTCGTTCAGCTGCACGCGCCGGCCCGCGCGCACGCTGCGCAGCATGGCGTCGGAGTCCTCGGTCTGCACGCCGATGATCTTGATCTCGGGGCGCAGCTGCTTGATGTAGGCGGCCACGCCCGAGATCAGCCCGCCGCCGCCGATGGCCACGAAGATGGCGTCGATCGGACCCGGATGCTGGCGCAGGATCTCCATTCCCACCGTACCCTGGCCGGCGATCACGTCGGGATCGTCGAACGGATGCACGAAGGTCAGCTTTTCCTTCTTTTCCAGCACCTGCGCGTGGGCGTAGGCGTCGGAGAAACTCTCGCCAGCCAGCACCACCTCGCCGCCCAGTCGGCGCACCGCGTCCACCTTCACCTGCGGGCTGGTGGTGGGCATGACGATGACCGCGCGGCAACCCAGCCGCGTGGCCGCCAGCGCCACGCCTTGCGCATGGTTGCCGGCCGAGGCCGCGATCACGCCGCGGTTGCGCGCGGCGGGCGGCAGGTTGGCCATCTTGTTGTAGGCCCCGCGCAGCTTGAAGCTGAACACGGCCTGGGTGTCCTCGCGCTTGAGCAGCACCGTGTTGGACAGCCGCTGCGACAGCAGCGGGGCCGGCTCCAGCGGCGATTCGACGGCGACGTCGTAGACCTTGGAAGTCAGGATGCGTTTCAGGTAATCGGTGGACATGAGGGCGCGCGTGCGGGGCGGAAAAGGGGGGAGGGGGTGGGGCAGATTACCATAGGGAAACCGGCTCGCAGCCAGGCCCGGTGCGGCTTGCGGGGCCGTGGCGCGGGGTGGCCGGCGGCGTGGACGGCGCGCCGGGCCGGTCGCGGCTACACTCGCGCATCATGGAAGAAAGTCTGCTGTCCGCCATCCACTGGCTGCTCGCGGTGCTGGCCTTGCCGTCCGTCGGGCTGTCAGCCATTTTCACGGTCTCGCTGGTGTCCGCGACCCTGTTGCCGCTCGGTTCCGAGCCGGCGGTGTTCGGCTACATCAAGCTGGCGCCGGACATGTTCTGGCCGGCCGTGCTGGTGGCGACGCTGGGCAATACCATCGGCGGCGCGATCACCTATGCCATGGGGCTGGCCGCCGAACGCGCGGTGCAGCGCTGGAAGGAAAAACACCCCCATCCCCACGAGTCCCATCCCGATGCCGGGCCGGACGGCCGCATGCGCGGCCGCTGGAACCAGCGCGCGCACGCCTGGCTGCACCGCATGGGTCCGCCGGCGCTGCTGCTGTCCTGGCTGCCGGTCGTGGGCGATCCGCTGTGCGCCGTGGCCGGGTGGCTGCGGCTGTCATTCTGGCCCTGCGTGGCCTACATGGCCATCGGCAAGTTCCTGCGCTACGTGGCGATGACGGCCGGCCTGTTGTGGTTCTTCCCGGGCCAGCTCTGACGCTTCGGATTTGTCCGAAAATAAAGGGACGTATCGATAGTCGCACGCGTATTGCCGGGCGCGCCGGCGGGGATATTCGGGGCCGGGCCGCGCGATGGCATAAAATGATTTTTTAAGGGCCCACTCTTGCGCTTCCATGAACGCCCCACTCGCTAGCCACATCCTGACCGGGGCGTTGCCGCCCGCCGCACCCGCGCGCTTGCGCGAGATTCCTTACAACTACACCTCGTTTTCCGACCGGGAAATCGTGGGCCGGCTTTTGGGCGAAGACGCCTGGAGCCTGCTCAGCGACCTGCGAGGCGAGCGCCGCACCGGCCGTTCCGCCCGCATGCTGTACGAGGTGCTGGGCGACATCTGGGTGGTGCGCCGCAATCCCTACCTGCAGGACGACCTGCTGGACAATCCCAAGCGCCGCAAGCAGCTGATCGACGCGCTCAACCACCGCGTGGGCGAGATCGACCGCCGCCGCGAGCCGGGCACGCCGGCCGAGGCCGGCCATGATCCGCAGCGCGACGAGAAGGTCGTGAGCCTGCTGGCGCGGGCGCGTTCCGCCATCGCCGCCTTCGAGGGCGAGTTCGACCAGACCGCCATGCTGCGCAAGCAGGCGCAGAAGACGCTGGGCCGCATCACCGCGCGCGACAACATCAAGTTCGATGGCCTGTCGCGCGTTTCGCACGTGACCGACGCCACCGACTGGCGCGTCGAGTACCCGTTCGTGGTGCTGACGCCGGATTCCGAGGACGAGATCGCCGCGCTGGTCACGGCCTGTATCGAGCTGGGCCTGACCATCGTGCCGCGCGGCGGCGGCACGGGCTATACCGGCGGCGCCATTCCGCTGACCTGGAAGTCGGCCGTCATCAACACCGAGAAATTCGACAAGCTGGGCAAGGTCGAGTCCTGTATCCTGCCCGGCCTGACCGAGCCGGTGGCGGTGATCCACGCCGGCGCCGGCGTGGTGACCAAGCGCGTGTCCGAGGCCGCCGAGGCCGCCGGCTTCGTGTTCGCGGTGGACCCGACTTCGGCCGAGGCGTCCTGCGTGGGCGGCAACATCGCCATGAACGCGGGCGGCAAGAAGGCCGTGCTGTGGGGCACCGCGCTGGACAATCTGGCCTGGTGGCGCATGGTCGATCCGGACGGCAACTGGCTCGAGGTCACGCGCCTGGCCCACAACATGGGCAAGATCCACGACGTGGACGTGGCGCGCTTCGAACTCAAGTGGTTCGACGGACGCGGCAAGCCCGGCGAACGCCTGCTCAAGACCGAGACGCTGGAGATCGCCGGCCGCGTGTTCCGCAAGGAAGGTCTGGGCAAGGACGTCACCGACAAGTTCCTGGCCGGCCTGCCAGGCGTGCAGAAGGAAGGCTGCGACGGCCTGATCACCTCGGCGCGCTGGGTGCTGCACCGCATGCCCAAGCACACCCGCACGGTCTGCATGGAGTTCTTCGGCCAGGCGCGCGACGCGATTCCGTCGATCGTCGAGGTCAAGGGCTACCTGGACGGCGAGGGCCGCGAGCGCGGCGCCATCCTGGCCGGCCTGGAGCATCTGGACGAGCGCTACCTGCGCGCGGTGGGCTACGCCACCAAGAGCAAGCGCGGCGTGCTGCCCAAGATGGTGCTGATCGGCGACATCGTCGGCGACGACGAGGACGCGGTGGCCGCAGCCGCCAGCGAAGTGGTGCGCCTGGCCAATACGCGCCACGGCGAAGGCTTCGTGGCCGTCAGCGCCGAGGCGCGCAAGAAATTCTGGCTCGACCGTTCGCGCACCGCCGCCATCGCGCGCCACACCAACGCCTTCAAGATCAACGAAGACGTGGTGATCCCGCTGCCGCGCATGGGCGAGTACACGGATCACATCGAGCGCATCAATATCGAGCTGTCCACCAGCAACAAGCTGCGGCTGCTGACCGAGCTGGACGCCTACCTGGCGAGCCCGCTGCCGGTGGGCAAGGCCGAGGACGCGGCCGACGCCGAGATCACCCGCGCCGAGGTGCTGGCCGAGCGCACGCGCCAGGCGCAGGAACTGCTGGCCGGCGCGCGCCAGCGCTGGCAGTGGCTGCTGGACAACCTGGACCTGCCGCTGATCCAGGCGCTGCCCGAACTGGGCGGGCTGGGCCTGGGCGCGCTGCAAGGCGCGCTGTCGGACCGTCTGGCCGCGCAGCCCGCCGCCCGCGTCTTCGACGTGGTGCAGGACCGGACCATCCGCGTGTCCTGGAAGGTGGAAGTGCTGGCGGGCCTGCAGCGCCTGTTTTCCGGCGCGGCCGGCAAGCGCATCCTGGACGAACTCGTCGCCATCCATGGCCGCGTGCTCAAGAGCCGCGTGTTCGTGGCCCTGCACATGCACGCCGGCGACGGCAACGTGCACACCAACATCCCGGTCAACTCCGATGACTACGGCATGCTGCGCGAGGCCCACGCGGCCGTCGAGCGCATCATGCAGATCGCGCGCGACCTGGACGGCGTGATCTCGGGCGAGCACGGCATCGGCCTGACCAAGTACGAATTCCTGACCGAGGCCGAGCTGGCCCCGTTCCAGGAATACAAGCGCCGCGTCGACCCCAACGGCCACTTCAACGCCGGCAAGCTGATGCCCGGCGCGGACCTGCGCCACGCCTGGACGCCCAGCTTCAGCCTGATGGGACACGAATCGCTCATCATGCAGCAGAGCGATATCGGCGCCATCTCCGAATCCATCAAGGACTGCCTGCGCTGCGGCAAGTGCAAGCCGGTCTGTTCGACCCACGTGCCGCGCGCGAACCTGCTGTACTCGCCGCGCAACAAGATCCTGGCGACTTCGCTGCTGGTCGAGGCCTTCCTGTACGAAGAGCAGACCCGTCGCGGCGTCAGCCTGAAGCACTGGGAAGAGTTCGAGGACGTGGCCGACCACTGCACGGTCTGCCACAAGTGCTACACGCCCTGTCCGGTGGACATCGACTTCGGCGACGTGTCCATGAACATGCGCGCGCTGCTGCGCCGCATGGGCCGCAAGTCGTTCAACCCCGGCACGGCCAGCGCCATGTTCTTCCTCAACGCGAAGGATCCGGCCACCATCAACGCCACCCGCAAGGCCATGGTGGGCGTGGGCTACAAGATCCAGCGCGCCGCGCATGACCTGCTGTCGGGCCTGGCGCGCAAGCAGACCGCGCAGCCGCCGGCCACGGTGGGCAAGCCGGCGCTGCGCGAGCAGGTGATCCACTTCGTCAACAAGAAGATGCCGGGGGGCCTGCCCAAGCAGGCCGCGCGCAAGCTGCTGGACATCGAGGACGCCAACTACGTTCCGATCATCCGCGATCCGAAGACGACCTCGGCCGACACCGAGGCGGTGTTCTACTTCCCCGGCTGCGGTTCCGAGCGCCTGTTCTCGCAGGTGGGCCTGGCGACCCAGGCGATGCTGTGGCACGCCGGCGTGCAGACCGTGCTGCCGCCGGGCTACCTGTGCTGCGGCTATCCCCAGCGCGGCAACGGCATGACCGACAAGGCCGAGCAGATCATCACCGACAACCGGGTGCTGTTCCACCGCGTGGCCAACACGCTGAACTACCTGGACATCAAGACCGTGGTGGTCAGCTGCGGCACCTGCTACGACCAGCTGTCGGGCTATGAGTTCGACAAGATCTTCCCGGGCTGCCGCCTGATCGACATCCACGAATACCTGCTGGAAAAGGGCATCAAGCTCGACGGCGCCAAGGGCGTGCGCTACATGTACCACGACCCCTGCCACACGCCCATGAAGCTGCAGGATCCGATGAAGACCGTGCGTTCGCTGGTGGGCGACGGCGCCATCAAGAGCGACCGTTGCTGCGGCGAGTCCGGCACGCTGGCCGTCTCGCGGCCCGACGTGTCCACGCAGGTGCGCTTCCGCAAGCAGGAAGAGCTGCTCAAGGGCGCCGAGACGCTGCGCGGCGACGGCTACAACGGCGACGTGAAGGTGTTGACGTCCTGTCCGTCCTGCCTGCAGGGCCTGTCGCGCTACGAGGGCGACACCGGCATGGACGCCGACTACATCGTGGTCGAGATGGCGCGCCACATCCTGGGCGAAGGCTGGATGGAAGACTATGTGCGCCGCGCCAACGCGGGCGGCATCGAGCGCGTGCTGGTGTAGCCGTCACGCGCCCGCCTGCCGGCGGGTATCGCTGTCTTGCAAACGCCCGGCGGTTCCGCCGGGCGTTTTGCTTTGCGCGACGCCAGCGGCGGCCCATGGCTTGTATGGTTACTATGTATCAAATAACATTGAGTCTCAATTTACTTTTTGATGGCTCGCCGTTTGATGCCCCGTTTCCCCCGCACCCCGATCCTGGCCGCCTTCCTGGCGGCGACCAGCCTGCCCGCCGCCGCCGCGCTGCAGCCCGTATCCGAAGCGCCCCTGGCCGGAGATGTTGAATTCCAGTGCCGCTTCGGACAAGACAACAGCACCGAATGCCTGAGCACCTACCGCTACACCATCCTGACGCTGTCCGGGCGCGACCTGATTTCTCGCGTGGATCGCAGCTACGCGGAAAATGACAGTCTCGAGGTGGTGCGCGCCGAGGTGATCCAGCCCGGTGAAAAGCCGGTTGCGCTGGACGCGGCGCAGATCGACACGCGGATGGCGCCCAATCCGGAACAGGGCTTTCTGCGGCAAAAGCAGACCTCGCTGGCCTTTCCCAATCTGCGGGTCGGCAGCACCATCGTCTATACGCTGCGCGAGCGCTTTGCCGCCGTGCCGCACGCCACGCAGTTCCACTACGTGATGGAGCAGGCGCCGCGCCCGGTGCGGCAGGACCGCTTCCATGCCGAATTCCGCGCCGATCGGCCGATGACCTGGCGCGCGCAGGCCATGGAGGATTTCCAGGTCCAGGCTTCCCCTGACGGCAAGCATATCGTCGTCGACCTGAAGAGCGCGCCGCGCTATCTCGCCTACGTCGACGAGCCGGACAGTGGCTATCTGCGGCGCTCGCCGCGCCTGGAGGTCGGCAGCGCCACGGCGGCGCAGGACTACTTCGGCACCTTCGCCGCGCGCTACAACGAGATCCTGGCCGCCGCGCTGCCCAAGGCCGCCGCGGCGGCGGCGCAAGCCGCGCGCGACCAGGCGCCCCGGCAGGCCGTCGCCGGCCTCATGCGGCACATCAATGATCGCTATCGCTATCTGGGCGACTGGCGCGGCACCGAGCGCGGCCAGATTCCCTTTTCCCTGCAGGAAATCGAAAGCCACGGCTACGGCGACTGCAAGGATCTGGCCATCCTGCTGACGGCCATGCTGCGCGGCGCGGGCATCAAGGCCGAGCCGGCGCTGGTGGCGCGCGGCACTGTCGCGCCGGAGCTGTTGTTGCCCGGCCTGTCCGCGCCCAATCACGCCATCGTGCGCGCCGAGGTCGACGGCGAGACCTGGTGGCTCGATCCCACCAATCCCGTGTTCGTGCCGGGCTTCACCATGCCGGATATCCAGCAGCGCTGGGCGCTGGTGATCGATGGCGCGGGCGCCGTGCACCGCGAGGATATTGCTCTGGCGAGTCCGAAGGGTGGAGCGGCCGTCGTCCGCCACGAGCGTTTCCTGCGTGACGGGCAGGCCGAGGTCCGTTCTTCCGTCGTGCTGTCGGGCATGTCGGCGGCGGAGTTGAGCGTGGGCGATCGCCAGCACGGCAGGGTGGGCATGGATCAGCTCCTGTGCCGCCATTTCGCGTCGGAGAACCGCGACTGCGCCTTGCGGCGCGAGTCCAGTGATTTCGTCATGGCTTCCGCGTACCGCATCGACGCCGAGCTGGTCGACCTGAAGGCGCTGGACCGCGTGGGCGACCACTATGTCCGTGCGCAGGTGCATCACATGACCGACGAGTGGGAAGCGTTCGCGCGCTATCGCCGCTCCGGCCAGCTGAGCGATCTCTACCTGGGATCGCCGGAGACGGCCTCGTATGACGTGACGCTCACGGGCGCGACCGTCGAGTCGCCTGCGTTGCATTGCACGCTGCGCTCGTCCTGGTTCGACCTGGACCTGGACGGAGAACCCACGGACGCCGGCTACCGCTATCGCTACAAGTCGGTGAGGAAAGCCGCCTGGTTCAGCCACGCCGAAATCATGTCGGACGCATTCGGCAAGGCGGTCGAGCAGGGCCGCGCCTGCGCGGAGCAGCTGCGCATGGCCGTGAAACTGCCGCCGGCCTGACGCGCGCCGGCGCGGCTTCCTGCCCGGCGCGCCGGGCAGGCGCGGAGGTTCAGTGCACGACGCCGCAGACGATGCGCGCTCCGCCGCCGCCCAGCGGCGCGGGCGTGTCGCTGTAGTTGTCGCCGCCGGCATGGATCATGAGGCTGCGGCCCTTGAAGTCGCTGGCCTTCAGGCGTGGCGCAACCACGGCGCCGTGGACGCTGCCATCGGCGGAAACTTCCAGGCGGGGCAGGTCGCCCTGGTGGCCCTTGCCGACGGCGTGGCCCAGCTGAGGCCCCAGGTGATGTCCGTGGCCGGCCGGATCCCAGTGCCCGCCCGCCGCGCCGGCGGGCGTAGCCTTGCCGTCAACCACGGTCGGGCCGCAGTCGCCGTTCTGGTGCAGATGAAAGCCGTGCGGACCCGGCGGCAGGCCGCGCAGGTCCGGCGTCAGGCGCGCGCCGGCGGCGCTGTCCTCGATCACCACGGTGCCGGCAAGCTGGCCGATGCCTTCCGGCGTGACGTGCATCATCTGCACGGTGAAACTGTGGGCCGCGGCCGGCAGGGCCAGGGCCAGGGAAAGGAAAACGCGGGCTTTCATGAAGACTCCTGATTGATGCGCATCGTGCGATGGTTGCGGCGATTAGAGCCAGCGCATGAAAGCGGCGGAAGCAAGCTCAAGAGTTCATCAAAACGTCGGGACGAAAAAAAACGCGGCCCGAAGGCCGCGTCCCGTGTCATGCCGGCGCGCTCATTCGAGCTTGATGCCGGCCTTCTTGATCACGTCCGCCCAGGCGGCGCGCTCCTGGTCGGCATAGGCCTTGAATTCCTGCGCCGACAGCGGCATGGGGATCACGCCCATGTCCATCATCTTCTGCGACACGGCCGGGGTCTTGAGCGTGGCGTCCAGGTCGGCCGACAGCTTCTTGACCACGTTCTCCGGCACGCCGGCCGGCGCGACCAGACCCTGCCAGGCGTAGGCGGTGAAGTTGGCCACGCCCTGCTCGGCCATGGTCGGTGCGTCGGGCAGCACGGCGACGCGCTCGGGCGTGGCCGCGGCCAGCACGCGCAGCTTGCCCGCCTTCACGTTGGGCAGGCCGGCGGCCAGATCGATGAACATCACGTCCACCTGTCCGCCCAGCAGGTCCTGGATGGCAGGCGCGGCGCCCTTGTAGGGCACGTGCAGCAGCTCGGCGCCGGTGCGCTGCTTGAACAGCTCCAGCGCCAGATGGTGGGGCGAGCCGGCGCCGGCCGAGGCGGCGGTCAGCTTGCCGGGCTCTTTCTTGGCGGCCGCGATCACGTCGGCCACCGACTTGTACGGCGAGTTCACATTCACCGCCAGCAGCAGCGGGAACTTGGCGATGCCGCCGATGTAGGTGAACTTGGACGGGTCGTAGGACAGCTTGGCGTACAGCGAGGGGTTGAAGGCCAGCGTGCCCGAATCGGCGGTGCCGATCATGTAGCCGGACGGCTCGGCCTGGGACACGGCGGTCGCGCCGATGATGGTGGCCGCGCCGGGGCGGTTCTCGACCACGATGGTCTGGCCCAGCGGTTTTTCCATGCCGCCGGCGACCGTGCGCGCGACCACGTCGGCGCCGCCGCCGGCCGGGTAGGGCACGATCCAGCGGATCGGCTGGGTGGGCCAGGATTGGGCGCTGGCAGCAGTGGCGGCCAGGGACAGGGCGGCCAGCGCCAACAGGCGCTTCGCGTGCTTGTGCATGGGGTGTCTCCTCGTGCGGGATCGATATGGATGCGCGGGCGGGCGCCGCTTGGCGCGGCCGCGCTGTTTTGCGCCGCTATTATGCCTGCGCGTTTCGGCGCGTGGTTGCGGTTTTTCAGGCGCTGCGGCGCGGCATCCGGCCGCCCGGGCGCGCGCGAGGAGGTCCGGCTATTGCGGCTCGGGATAGCTGCGGGCGCCGAAGACGGCCGTGCCGATGCGCACCTCGGTCGAGCCTTCCTCGATGGCCAGCTCGAAATCGCCGCTCATGCCCATCGACAGCCGGTCCAGCGACACGCCGGCGGGCAGGTCCAGCCGCAGCCGGTCGCGCAGTTCGCGCAATGCGCGAAAGCACGCGCGCACCTCGGCGGGATCGGGCGAGTTCACGGCCAGCGTCATCAGGCCGCGCACGCGCAGCGTGGGGAAGTCGGACGCGATGCGGCGCAGGAAGGCCGGCACGTCTTCCGGCGCCATGCCGTACTTGCTGGGCTCGCTGGAGGTCTTGACCTGCACCAGCGCGTCCAGCGTGCGGCCTTCTTGCGCCAGCCGGCGGTGCAGGGCCTCGGCCAGGTCCAGGCGGTCCAGCGATTGCACCTCGGCGGCGTCGCGCGCGGCGTCCTTGGCCTTGTTGGTCTGCAGATGGCCGATCAGCACCCATTGCAGCCCCTCCCCCGACAGGGCGGCCGCCTTCTGGCGGATTTCCTGCGTCTTGTTCTCGCCGAACCGGTTCAGGCCCAGCGCCATGGCTGCGCGGATGGCGTCGACGCCGAAGGTCTTGCTGACGGGCAGCAGCGTCACTTCCCCGGGGTCGCGGCCGGCGCGCTGGCAGGCCTGGGCGATGCGTAGTCGGATCTGGGCGAGGCGCCCGGCCATGGTGTCGGCGGCGGTCATGCAGGTCTCTGGAATATGCGATGTCCCATAGTTTAGGACTGTGGCGGCGGGTTCCGCTACACAGGGGCGGCATGACGTTGACCCTGTGCAATTCGCAGGCTTAGAATTTATCGGCATTTCTTTATGTCTCAAGGTTTCAAGCCATCCGGCGCCGCCCCGCGGGCGACACGGTCCTTCCTCCTGCCCATCGTCCCGCCATGTCCAGCGCAGCGCCCGAATACGCCTTTGCCACGCCCTTCCTGAATCCTCCCGCCTCGCCGATCCGCTCGCTCATGCCCTACGCCATGCGTCCGGGCACGATCTCGCTGGCCGGCGGCTATCCGGCGCCCGAGCTGTTCGACGTGGACGGCCTGTCGCTGGCCTCGTCCCAGGTCATGGCGCGCCTGGGCGCATGCCTGCAGTATTCGAACATCGACGGCCAGGCCAGCCTGCGCCATGAGCTGGCGCGCCTGTCGGCCGCGCGCGGCCTGCGCTGCGACGCGGACACCGAGCTGGCCGTCACCGGCGGCTCGCAACAGGCGCTGGCGCTGCTGACGCGCGTCATGCTGCAGCCGGGCGACCACGCCATCATCGAGACGCCGGCTTTCCCGAATTCGGTGCAGGCGCTGCGCTATACCGGCGCCACCGTGCACACCGTGCCGTCCGGCCCGGAAGGCATCGACGTGGACGCGCTCGATGAGCTGGCCGCGCGCGTCAAGCCCAAGATCGTGTGCGTGGTGGCCTCGTTCTCGAACCCCTGTGGCGCGACGCTGACGCGCGCGCGCCGTCTGCGACTGCTGGAGTTGGCGGTCAAGCACCGCTTCCTGATCGTCGAGGACGATCCCTACAGCGAGCTGCGCTTCGCCGGCGAGGCCGTGCCGCCCATCGCCGCGCTGGCCGAGGGCGAGGCCCGCCACTGGGCCGTCTACCTGGCCAGCATGTCCAAGACCATGGCGCCGGGGCTGCGCATCGGCTGGCTGGTGGCCCCGCCCGCGATCCGCGGTCGCTGCGTCAGCGCCAAGGCGGCCGACGACATGGCCTGCTCGGCCTGGATTCAGGAAGTGGTGGCGCAATACCTGGCCAACGGTCGCTACGAAGAGCATGTGCCGCGCATCCGCGCCGCCTACGGCCTGCGCTGTGATGCGATGGCCGAGGCGCTGTCGCGCGAGCTGGACGGGCGCGTGCGCTTCAGCAAGCCCGAGGGCGGCATGTTCTTCTGGGCCCGCCTGACCGGCGAGATCGACGCCACGCGGCTGTTGCCCTACGCCATCGAGCATGAAGTCGTGTACGTGCCGGGCAAGGCCTTCTACGCCGACGCGGCGCGGGCCGACCTGCACGCCATGCGCATGTCCTTCGCCACCATGAACGAGGCTCAGATCGCCGAGGGCATGGTGCGGCTGGGCCGCGCGCTGGATGCCTGCGAGGCCAACGCGCCGGTGTCGATTTCGCTGGCGGCCTGATCCTTCGCAAACGCGCGCGGCGCGGCGGATCGTCGCCACGGTTTACTCTTGTTCCCGCCTGTCACGCTTCCTGCGTGGCAGGCATACCTAAATAAGCGGCCGTTATTTGTTGCGGGCGCCTTATGTCGATAAGCTTCGCGGCTTGGCGCGTTTCCGCGCCTCGCATCAACAGGACAGGAATCCAGGTCATGAACATTGCAAAAGGCTTGATCGGCGCGGCGCTCTTGGCGGCCGCGGCACAGGGCGCGCAAGCGGCCACGCTGGACGTGGTGCGCCAGCGCGGCGCCGTGACTTGCGGCACGACCACGGGCTTCGCGGGCTTTTCCGCGCCCGACGCGCAAGGCAAGTGGCAAGGGCTGGACGTGGACCTGTGCCGCGCCGTGGCCGCCGCGGTGTTCGGCGACGCCGACAAGATCAAGGTGGTGCCGCTCAATTCGCAGCAGCGCTTCACGGCCCTGCAATCGGGCGAGGTGGACGTGCTGACGCGCAACACCACGGTCACGCAGCAGCGCGACACCGCGTTGGGCATCATCCACGCCGGCATCAACTTCTATGACGGCCAGGGCTTCCTGGTGCCCAAGTCGCTGGGCGTCAAGAGCGCCAAGGACATCAACGGCGCCACTATCTGCCTGCAGACCGGCACGTCCAACGAGAACACGCTGGCCGACTGGGCGCGCGCCAATCACGTCACCTACAAGCCGGTCGTCATCGAGACCTTCAACGAAGTGGTCAACGCTTTCGCGGCCGGCCGTTGCGACGTGTTCTCCACCGACGCCTCGGGCCTGGCTTCGATCCGCATCTCCAAGCTGCAGAATCCGGACGATTACGTGGTGCTGCCCGAGATCATCTCCAAGGAACCGCTGGGCCCCTTCGTGCGCCAGGGCGACGACGCCTGGCTCAACATCGTGCGCTGGTCGCTGTCCGCCATGATCGAGGCCGAGGAATACGGCATCACCTCCAAGAACGTGGACGACCTGGCCAAGAACAGCGCCAACCCCAACATCAAGCGCATCCTCGGCGTCACCGCCGGCAGCGGCGCCAACCTGGGGCTGGACGAAAAATGGGCCTACCAGATCGTCAAGCAGGTGGGCAACTACGGCGAGAGCTTCGAACGCCACGTCGGCCAGGGCAGCCCGCTGAAAATCCAGCGCGGCCTGAACGCGCAATGGACGCAAGGCGGCCTCATGTACGCACTGCCGATCCGCTAGCCCGCCACGGCAAATCCGCAAGACAAAAAACCGGCCTCATGCAAAACATGAGGCCGGTTTTGTTGACCGCTGATTCGACTTCGCTACAACGAAGCCACCGCAGCCACAGTCGAGCTATCCCCTACGCAAGCCACCAGCGCCCCACCATCGGGGCAGCACGGATCCGGCTCCGCCGGTCCGTAGCTGCGCCCCCCTGGGGGGGAAGCGCGCAGCGCTTCGGGGGGGGGAGGATCAATACACTCTAGCAATCTTGACGAACGCCGCGCGCAGCTCGCGCGTGCCGCCCTGGAAGATCACCGGCCGGCCGCTGTGCGTGAAGATCACCAGCCGCTTGGAAAACAGCATGGGCACGAAGCGCGCCTGGCGCACGTCTTCCCAGGCCACTTCGCGGCGTCGGTACCAGCTCTGGCGCAGGCCGCGCTCGTCGATGGTGGTGATCGAGGTCTGCATGTGCCAGGCCACGAACAGCAGCGCGGCGAAGCACAGGCCGGCCAGCACGGCGGGCAGCGCCTCGAGCGCGTCCGGCGCGCCGATGGCGGAGGTGACCGCCTGCACGCCCAGCACCGCCAGGATCACCCAGGACAGGATGCGGACCCA
>NZ_JBICCO010000046.1:0-49620 GCF_043119405.1 Achromobacter sp. 413638 | reverse complement strand
GCGGCGGCCGCCGGATCCTTATGCTCCAGGGCCAGCTGCCTCAACACCGCGCAGATGCGCTCGAATACGGCTTCGTCGGGCTCTTCGGAGGCCCGGTAGGCGTCCAATTGGCTTTTGAGCACGTCTTTCGTTTCCAAGAATATGTCCACCATGTCCGTGCGCAGCGCCATTTCGCCGCGACGGATCGCGTCCAGAAGGTTTTCGAGCAGGTGCGTGGTGCCGGCCAGCTGCGTGAAGCAGCCGAACGTCGCCGCACCGCCCTTGATCGAGTGGGCGGCCCGGAAAATGGCGTTGAGCTGCTCGATGTTGGGCGAGCCCACGTCCAGCTCCAGCAGCAGCTGCTCCATCTGCGCGAGCAGCTCATCCGCCTCGTCGAAAAAGGTCTCGTAAAACTGACTGAGATCCAAACCAGAACTCATGGCCGGTACGCCTTCATAAATGAACTCGCCTACGCGCCCGGCTGCTCATTGAGCAGTTCGGACGCCAATTCCACCAGCACGTCGGGATCGACCGGCTTGGACAACCAGCCGCACACTCCCAGATCCCGGGCGGCCATCTTGCTGTCCACGTCGTCTTCCGTGGTCAGCACGAGAACGGGCACGTCCACGTACTGGTCCTCTCCCCGCAGACCCTGGATCAGCTCCAGGCCGCCCATCACGGGCATGTTCCAGTCGCTGACCACCAGGTCGATGGGATGGCTGCGGGCCATTTCCAGCGCTTCCTGGCCATTGCCTGCCGTCACGACCTTCCAGCCCGCGCCGGTCAGCGTCGCCTGCACAATCATGCGCATCGTGGCCGAATCATCGGCCACCAGTATCGTTGCCGCCATCGTTATTGAACCCCTTCGGCGCGCGGGGTGCTTTCCGCTGCGCCCTGATTGGTTTGCCCGGCGGCCCTAACCGCAGCCTGGGCCGCCTCCACCGCCGTTCCGACCTCGCGTGCATCGCGCGCGCTCACGTCGGCGGCCGCGGCGTTTTCATTCTCGATGCGCCGCTGGGTGCCCTGATTGAGCACCACAAGGCTGATACGTCTATTAACGGCTGCATACGGATCATCTTTAACCAGGCTCATGCTGGACGACAGCCCCTGGATCCGCATGACCTTGCTCTCGCTCATGCCGCCGGCCACCAGCTCCTGGCGGGACGCGTTGGCGCGGTCGGCCGACAGTTCCCAGTTGCTGTAGGCGCGCTCCCCGCGCGCGTATTGCGACGCGTCGGTATGGCCCGAGATGCTGACCTTGTTGGGCAGCTCGTTCAGGACCGGCCCCAGCTCACGCAGGATGTCGCGCATGTACGGCTGCACCTCGGCGCGACCGGTGGCGAACATGGGGCGGTTCTGATTGTCGATGATCTGGATTCGCAGGCCTTCGGTGGTCATGTCGATCAGCAGCTGCGGCCGGAAGCTCTTGAGCACCGGGCTGTTCTCGATCACGTTTTCCAGGCGCTTCTTGAGGTTTTCCAGGCGATGGTGATCGCGCCGTTCGGCGTCCACCATCGGCTGGGCCTCGACCCGGTTGCCCTGGGCGCGGCGCTCGTCGCCATCGCTGCGCAGCGGATCGCGGCCACCGCCAGGCACGGCGCTGGTCTCGGCCGAGCTGCTGGGTCCGCCGGTCAGCGCCACCCGCAGCGGCATGCGGAAGTACTCCGCGATGCCCTTGAGCTCTTCGCGCGGCACGATGCTGATCAGCCACATCACCAGGAAGAACGCCATCATGGCCGTGATGAAGTCGGCGTAGGCGATCTTCCAGCTGCCTCCGTGGTGGCCGCCGCCCCTGACCTTCTTGCGGCGGATCACCACACGGTGGTTGTTTACGGTGCTCATGGCCCGCTGCTCCGTCAGGCCTTGCCGGTGGACTTGGTCTGCCGGACGTGCTCTTCCAGCTCACCAAAGGTCGGGCGCACGGCCGAGAACAGCACCTTGCGGCCGAACTCCACCGCCAGCTGGGGCGGATAGCCATTCATGCTGGCCAGCAGCGTGGTCTTGATGCATTCCAGCACCTTGACCGCCTCGGCCGTGCGGCGGTCGACGCGCGAGGCCAGCGGTCCGACGAAGCCGTAGGCCAGCAGAATGCCCAGGAACGTGCCCACCATGGCCTTGGAGATCAGGTCGCCCAGGATCGCGGGCGGCTGGTCCACCGCCGCCAGGGCCTTGATCACGCCCAGCACCGCCGCCACGATGCCGAAGGCCGGCAGGCCGTCGGCCATCTGTTGCAGTGCATGGGTGGGGATTTCGCGCTCGTGGCGGTAGGTTTCGATTTCCTCGTCCATGAGCGTTTCGATTTCGAACGAGCTCATGTTGCCGCTGATCATGATGCGCAGGTAGTCCGTGATGAACTCCATGAGCTTGTTGTCCTTCATGATGCGCGGGTACTCGCTGAAGATCGGGCTGGAGGCCGGATCCTCGATATGCGATTCGATGGCCATCAGGCCTTCGCGGCGCGCCTTGTTCAGCAGGACATACAAGAGCGCCATCAGCTCCATGTACACCTCTTTGCTGTACTGCGAGCTCTTGAGCGCGTCGGGCAAGGCTTTCTTGACCAGCATCAGGGACTTCTTGCTGTTGCCGGCCAGGAACGCGCCGAAAGCGGCTCCGAAGATCAGCGTGAGCTCGAAAGGCTGGTACAGCGCGCCCAGGTGGCCGCCGAGCGCGATGAAGCTGCCGACGACCGAGACGCTCACCACGAGATAACCGATAACAATCAACACATCAGGCCCCTGCCAACGAAGTCTAAAACCGGCGTCAATGATCCCCTGTTCCCCCCGACCCAAAAAGGCGGGTTACGGGGAGTTTTCCAGGGCTTTTGATGTATTTGGACGCCGCCGCTCAGGAACGGGCGGCGTCGGAGGCAGGCACGGGGCGGCTGCCGGCGCGCGCCTTGGCGGCCGCGCGCGTCTTTCCGGCGCGGGGTGGCGGCCGGCAAATGGCGCACACGAAGTCGGATTGCGGGTCGTGCGCATGGGCGATGAAATGGCCGCCGCACTGGCGGCAGGCCGACAGTTGCAGCATGCCGCTGTCGAAGAAGCGGACCAGCATCCAGGCACGGGTGAAGCTCAGCACTGGCTCGCCGGACTCGGCGTTGTCCACGCCCGAGTTTTCCAGGTACAGCCGGTAGGCGTCGATGACCGCGCGGATGCCCTTGCTGGTGGTGCGCGCGTTCAGGAAGGAATAGACGTTGTAGAACAGCGAGGAATGGATATTCGGCAGCCAGGTCATGAACCAGTCCACCGAGAAAGGCAGCATGCCCTTGGGAGGCGAGCAGCCGCGTATTTCCCGATACAGGCGCGCCAGGCGGTCGTGGCTGAGACTGGTCTCAGCCTCCAGCACCTGCAACCGCGCGCCCAGTGAAATCATCGAGCTGGCAAGCAGAATGTCGTCGGCTTCCTGCGAAACGCTCTTGATGGCCATGACTGATTATCCGTGTGGGATCCGGAAAGGCCGTCAGGCCAGCTCTTCGACCGGCTGTTTCGCCAGCAGGATCGTCGCATGCGCTTGCTGCAGCGCGCCGCCGAGCACATCGTGCGTCAGCGCGGACAGCAGGCTGTAGTCATCGAAACGGAAGCGGCACAGCAGCGAGCTGGAGCTGGCCAGCTTCACCAGCTGCGCCGGCGACAGGCGCATCAGGATATCGGCGACTTCGTTGCTGAATCCCAGACGGAACATGGATGCGGCATAGTCGTCGCGCAGCATGCGCTGCGCCAACAACAGATAGGACAGATTCACTTCACGAATATCTGCCAGCAAAGAATTCTCGACTTGTTGCACGCCCGACTCCCTATTCCCTATCCCACGCAAGGGGCTTGATTACCAAGGGCAACGCATGTTTTGTTGCATGATTGCCCGCTGCATCCTGTTTTAATGCGAAATGTATCATTTGTTCGCAATTTAAGTAAAATTTACCACAGGTCATGTCATTTTCTATGACTTATATGACAAATCTTTGTTGATATTGCGCAACTTGCGATTTTAGATACACCTTGACATGCAATTCTTGGCCAAATTTACGTCAATTTGCCAAATAGGCATTCAAAAAGTTGCGTGCTTTAAGGAATGAAAAGAGCGCATTTGCCGACAATGACAACTTGCCGATCACTTATCCTTGCCCCGCTTTAGTGCAGCCGCGCGTTTGTCGACAATGTCGCAAATTGACAACGATCGACGGCGCGTGAAGATGGACACCGCCTGACCTTTCCGCAATGCCCCACGCAGATGACAGCTTGGTCGAATATGCCCCGCTAGTGCGGAAGCTGGCCCTGCAATTGCTCGCCCGCCTGCCGGCCAGCGTCGAGCTCGACGACCTCATACAGGCCGGCATGATCGGCCTGCTCGATGCTGTCCGTCGTTATCAGGAAACCGCCGACGCGCAGTTCGAGACCTACGCCACCACCCGCATCCGCGGCGCCATGCTGGACGAGTTGCGCGGCCAGGACTGGCTGCCTCGCAGCGTGCGCGCCAAGGCGCGCAAGATCGAGCAGGCCATCCAGCAGCTCGAGCAGCGCCTGATGCGCGCGCCCACCGAGGCCGAGATCGCCCAGCAGCTGGAATTGCCGCTGAATGAATACCAGGCGCTGCTGCACGACGCGCAAGGCGTGCAGATCGTGCATTACGAGGATTTCACGACCGACGCCGATACCGGCCCGGGCGCGCAATCGGACTGGAGCGCCACGCTGAACCACGGCTCGGCCACCGGCAATCCGCTGGATTCCCTGCTGGCGGGCGATTTCCGCCAGGCGCTGGTGCACGCCATCGACGCCCTGCCCGATCGCGAAAAGCTGCTGCTGTCGCTGTGTTACGAGCAAGGCCTGAACCTGAAGGAAATCGGCGCGATCATGAACGTGACCGAGGCCCGCGTCTGCCAGCTGCGCTCGCAGGCCACGGCGCGGATTCGCGCCAAGCTGAAGGAACAGGCCTGGCAGGATCTGCCCAAGGAAGGGCAGATCGCGCAGATTATTTAGCGCTCTGTTTACAGGGTTCGCACGCGAGCTGTTCGTGCCAAGCGTGCAAGATCCCGGCGAATTCCGCCGTTATTCCCCCCATTTCTTCGCGCGAGCGACAGCTAACCTTCAGACTGGCGCGCATCATGGCGCCGGCATGGGCCGGCGCCAGCGCACTCGCTCTACCGCCCCCCAGGAATACGCAATGACCGATACCGACGCCGTCACCCAGGCGCTAGCCGCGGCCTACGACGAAACGCCTTACCAATCGAATGCCTTCTCGATCTCTGCCCCCGGCCATCTGCGAGCCGTGGCGGCGCTGTATGGCATCAGCGCGCCGCCCGTGGCGAACGCCCGCGTTCTGGAATTGGGCTGCGCCGCCGGCGGCAACCTGCTGCCCTACGCCGTCGCCCATCCCGAAGCCCGGGCCGTGGGCGTGGACCTGTCTGTGCAGCAGATCGAAGCCGGCCAGTCCATCGTCAAGGCCATGGGCCTGAAGAATCTGGACCTGCGCGCGATGAGCATCACGGACATCACGCCCGAGTTCGGACAGTTCGACTACATCATCGTGCATGGCGTGTTCAGCTGGGTGCCGCCGGAAGTGCGCGAAGCCATCTTGCGTGTGTGCCGGGAAAACCTGGCGCCTGAAGGTATTGCCTATGTCAGCTACAACACCTATCCAGGCTGGAAGGCGTCGGACGTGGTGCGGGATGCGATGATCCTGAACAGCCATGACGCGCAGACGCCGGAGGAACGGCTAGCGCGGGCCAAGGATATGCTGGCCATGCTGGAAAACGGGCTGTCCAACAACAATCCGCTACGCTCAGCCTTGCAGCAGGCGGCGCGCCAGGTACGCAAGCAATCCGACTATTACCTGATGCACGAGCACCTGGAGGAGGTCAACGCGCCCTGCTATTTCCTGGAATTCGTCGCCGCGGCCCAGCAAGCGGGGTTGGCCTATCTGGCCGATGCGGAACCGCAGTCCATGATCTCCACCAACTACGGCGACAACGTGGCCATGCTGCATGGCGCCTTGTCCGCCGATGCCGGCCGTGAAATGCGCGAGCAGTATCTGGATTTCGCTGTAGGCAGGCAATTTCGCAAGAGCCTGCTGATCCACGCCGACCGAGCAGAGAAAATCCTGGATCGTCCCGAAGCGAACGCGCTGGAAAAAATGCATGTGGCTGCGCGCCTGACACAAGCGCGGGCGCCAGCCGGCGCCCCGTCCAAGGAACGACACTATCTGACCGCAAATGGCGTCGGCTTGTCTTCCCAGGCGTCCAGTTTCGTGGCCATCGCCGAAGCCCTGCGGCTGGCCTGGCCCCGCGCCCTGACCTTCCAGGAACTCCTGGACGCCGCGCGCCCAAAGGCAAAGAAGACGACGACCGATGCACAACTGGGCGAGGAAATCCTGACCCATCTTGTGCTGCTCCTGAACGCCAATGCGCTGTGCTATCGGCTTGAACCCGTGGGCTACGCCCATGAAGAGCCGCAGCCTCGCTGGATCCCGGGCCTGACGCACCTGCGTGCCATCGACATCCAGGGCAGCAGAATGATTGGCCAATACAACCTGTGGCATCAATCCCTGCGCCCGCCGGTCGACGAGGTACACCGATTCGTGGGCCAGCACATCGACAAGGGCACTTCGCTACCCGAACTGCGCACCAGGCTGCGCGATGCACTCGCATCTGGCGAACTGGCACACCCCAATGGAAAATCAATGAAGCGCGTCCGCAACCTGGATCCTGTTGCACAATCCCTCTTGTCTGACGTGCTGAATCAGTTGCGCACTCTCGGTCTGCTTATATAGAAGGGCAGCGCGATCATCGCCAGGCATGGGAAAGGGGCTATCTGCCCCTTTTTTCTTATGACGCGGCGCACAGCAGCCACAGCATGGCAATGATCGAAAAGCACGCCTTTCTCAAATTTGCCCTAAAGAATGTTTTTTGACTGCCGTAATCCTGGCAACGGATGAACTTGAAAACCTCAAATTCAGTTCCTCACGTTACAGTTGGGCGGCCTAGCTGCCCGGTTTGAAGAAGCCTTTCTCTCCTTGGGAGCCTAAACATGGCTGCAGTCATCAATACCAACTACTTGTCGCTGGTTGCCCAGAACAACCTGAACAAGTCCCAGTCCGCCCTGGGTACCGCCATCGAACGCCTGTCGTCGGGCCTGCGCATCAACAGCGCCAAGGACGACGCCGCCGGCATGGCCATCGCCAACCGCTTCACCGCGAACGTCAAGGGCCTGACCCAAGCCGCCCGCAACGCCAACGACGGCATCTCGCTGGCTCAAACGACCGAAGGCGCGTCGAGCGAAGTCAACACCCACCTGCAGCGCGTGCGCGAACTGGCCGTTCAGGCCGGTAACGGCAACTACTCGCAAGAGCAGCTGGATTCGATGCAAGATGAAATCAACCAGCGCCTGTCCGACATCAACCGCATCTCGCAACAGACCGACTTCAACGGCGTGAAGGTCCTGTCGGCCAACGCCAAGCCCCTGACGCTGCAAGTTGGCGCCAACGACGGCGAAACCATCACCCTGAACCTGTCGGAAATCAGCGTCAAGACGCTGGGTCTGAACGGCTTCAACGTGAATGGCAAGGGTGTGGTGGACAACCGTTCGGCCAACATCAATGATCTGACTGGCCCGAATGTCACCGCGTCTGCATCTGGTTTGCCGAACCAATATGATGTCACGACCAAAAACGTTGATGCGAAGGCGTCTGATTTGCTGGGTAAGTTCAAGAACGGTGACAGCATTACCGTTGATCCCGCCGGCACGCCGACGAAGTATACATATGATGCTACTGCTGGCAACTTCACCTACACCAAGGTTGACAACAGCGCAAATATCGAAGCGGCAATTAAGGGCAAAATCGGTTCGACCCCTGTAAGCGCTACCTATAAGAACACCAAGGAAACGGTCGATATCAAGATCGATTCCAACGGCAATATTACTGATACCAGCGGCAAGGCGCTGTATTGGGATCCCACTGCCGGCAACCTGTCTGCGACCGACAATAAGGCTGCTGGCGGCAATCTGTCCCAGGCTAAACTTAAAGATCTGACCGACTATGCAGCAGGCGGCTCGGCTACCGTGGATCGGTCGGGTGTGGCTCTGAGCATCGGCGGCACTACCTACAAGGGACGAGCTGCTGCTGCTGATATTGCCTTCCAAACCACCGCAACCACCGACCAAGTTCTGACAGCCCTCAACGGCAAGACTGGTTCGGCCACGATGGGCACTGGCATCCAGGCCGCCACTGTCGATATCAGCGCTACCGGCGTCTTGACGCAGAAGGATGCAGTCGTGCCCGCCAACAACAACAAGCTGTACCTCGACGGCAAGGGAGAACTGAGCATCGTTGAAAAAACCGTTCAACGCTTCCAGTTCGATCAGCTCACGGGCAAGGTCCTGGCCATTGCCGGTGGCGATACCTTCAAGAACGATGGCGCCAGCAAGTCCATGTCCACGGATCCCAATGCCGCCTCCATCGGCAAGGAACTGAAGATCGACTCGAGCGGCAAGATGACGTTCGAAGCCCAGAGCAAAGGCGACAAGACCACCGACCCGCTCAAGACCCTGGACTCCGCGTTCAAGGTCCTGAACAAGCTGACCGGCGAGCTGGGTGCTGTGCAGAACCGTCTGGAATCGACGATCGCCAATCTGAACAACGTCGTCAACAACCTGTCGGGCGCCCGCTCGCGGATCCAGGACGCGGACTACGCCACGGAAGTGTCGAACATGTCCAAGAACCAGATCCTGCAACAGGCTGGTACCTCGGTTCTGGCGCAAGCCAACCAAGTGCCGCAAACCGTTCTGTCGCTGCTGCGTTAATCACGCCTCAGCAGGAACGGCCGGGCAGGTCCGGACCGCGAGGTCCGGCTTGCCCGACCTGGCACGGGGACCTTCGGGTCCCACCCAAGCACAAAGCCGGCGCAAGCCGGCTTTGTGCTTTCCAGCGCGCGGGCCACTCTGACCACAGATCCCGGATCTGCCGCGGTCGCCGGATCGCATGCTGCGCGCCGCCAGGCGCGAGAAAACCCGCCTGAACTTGCATGACAGCACGGCTTCCCCTTCGTGTCGCGTCCGCCTTCCGGACACATGCCTACACCCTGCTGGCAAGTGCCTGCCGCAGCCGGCCTTTTGCCCGCTTATTCGTTTTTTTGACCGCTACGCGCGCCCCTCATAATTGCGGTCGCATGATTTTGTATCTATAGTTTTCTCAACATGACCGCCACGCCGTCCGATCCCCTCGCTACGCAGCATGACAGCACTCCGGATCGCAATGATCAGGCGCCGGCGGATGCCCAACGCCTGCTCGAGGAAAACCGCGCCCTGCGCGAATTGCTGGCCGCCCAGGTCAGCGCGCAGCTGCCCCGTCCGCCCGGCGTGGTCCGGCGCCTGGCCTGGTGGCTGATCAGCGCGCCCGGGGCCACGCTTGTCCGCTGGCGCAGCCTGCTTGGCCGCGAAGACGCGCCCCCCATCACCGGCAAGCGCGTGGGCTGGGCCACGCTGACCGTGCTCTACACCCTGGCGATCTACGGCGCGCTGGTGCTGCTGGTCGTGTACTGGAGCACGCCCAATTCTGAGCGCACCGGCGCGTCGGCCGCCAGCCCCGTGCGGCTGCCGCTGCAGCCCTTGCAGCCGCTGCCGGGCCTGGGACAGGAACATGCCGATAGCGCCCCGGAAGAATCCCGCCACGCGTCGGAGCGCGAGCCGGCGCCGCCTGCGTCCGCCGCCACGCCATCAACGCCCGCAGCCGATGCGCCGGCGCGCGCGCCGCATGCCGACACGCCGCAGACTGAGACCCCTGCCACGGCCACGCCTCAGCCAGCCCCGGCGCCCGCGCCCGTCCCCACTCTCCGAGTCACCGAAATCCCCGCCGAACCGCGCGACAGCTGGCTGGATGCATTGAAGGCAGAGCTGCAACGCTGCGCCGGATTGAGTTTCTTCGACCGGCCGGACTGCGCCTGGGCCGCACGCAAGCAATACTGCGAACCCAACCAAGGATGGGGCACCGTCAAGGAATGCCCCGCTCGCCCGTGAACGGCCCGTGGACGCGCTGGTCGGCCCATCCGCGCCCACGTCTCGCCTCGTCAGGAACGAGCGAAAAAATATCCGGCAAGACGCAGCAAGACGCTCCCCGAAACGCGAAAACTACGCGACAATAACTCTCCATCAGGCTCATTCCCGAGCCGCCCACGCAGGAACCTCAGACATGGACTCCGTCAACAACGCCGTCAATACCGTCCTGGCCATGCGCGACGCGCAAACGGTCGATCAGGTCCAGGCCACCCTGCTCAAGAAGGTGCTGAACATGCAGTCGCAAACCGTAGCCACGCTGATGCAGGGCGCCGTGCCGGCCATGGCCCAGGACGCCACGCTGGGCTCGCGGGTCAATACGCACGCCTGAGCACGCGGGCCTCGCTGCGCCCGCCTGCCCTTGCGGCGATTGCCGAATCCCCACACAGCAATGGCTGCGTGGGGATTTTCTTTTTGCAGCCTGCGGTGGCGAGGATCGGATATCAGCCCGATCACCGTGGCTTGCGCAACATGGAGCACCCGAACGACGAGACTGAATTCAGACTAAAATAAGTCCGATACATCTATTTAGCTGGAGCTCTGCCCATGAAGTACTCAACACAGGTCAAACCGATCTCATATCTCAAGAGTCATGCGGCCGAAATCGTCACGACCCTGTCCCAGACGCGCGAACCGTTGTTGATCACCCAAAATGGCGAGGCCAAGCTCGTCGTCATGGATGTGCAAAGCTATGAAGAGCAGGAACAGGCGATTGCCTTGCTCCAGCTGCTTGCGCAAGGCCGCAGGGAAATAGAGGAAGGCCGGACGATCCCGGCCACGGATGTATTCGCGCGGATTGAAGCCATGGACCAGGAAGACCCTGCATGACGCATCGGGTCGTGTTTCTTCAGTCCGCAGCCGACGATCTGTTCGAGATCCGGCGCTATGTCATCAAGCACTTCTCTCCGTCCACCTGGCTGGACGCCTACGCGAAGATCAAGAAGGCGGTCCTGAATCTGGAGCGCTTTCCCGGCGCCGGCCATGCGCCGCCCGAGCTGCCCGCCACTCACTTTCTCGAGATCATTGCCGCCAAGAACCGGGTGATCTACGAAGTCGTCAGTGACGTCGTTTACATCCACGTCATCTGCGATTGCAGGCAGGACTTCAAAACGAAACTGGCGAGACGGCCCTTGCGCGCGCTCAGGCCGTAGCACGACAGCCCGGCAGATGCCCCGATGCAAGCCGAACCAGCAGCCCACAACGGCACGGCACCGCGCCGTGCATGTCCGCCGCAACCGTGCGGGCCGCTATATCGTTTCACCGCCACGCAGCTCAATCCGCAGACGAGCCCGCGTCGCCGCCTGCTGCAACTTCTCACCCAACACCTCGCGCGACGGCAAGGCCGTCAGGTACTCGGCGACGTGTATCCCTGATCGGTCCAGTTCCAGCAGTTCGATCTGCTCGCGCTTCTTGCCCGTGCACAGGATGATTCCCAGCGGCGCGGCCTCGCCGGGCTCGCGTTCGTGCCTGTCCAGCCAGCGCAGATACAGCTCCATCTGGCCCTTGTGCGCCGCCTCGAAGTCGCCGATCTTCAATTCGACGGCGACCAGACGCCGCAACTTGCGGTTGTAGAACAGCAGATCCAGATGGAAGTCCTCGTCGTCGATCTGGATGCGCTTCTGCCGCGCCAGGAAGGAAAAGCCCGCGCCCAGTTCCAGCAGGAAGGATTCCATCTCGCGGATGATCGCGCCTTCCAGGTCGCCTTCCTGCCAGCTGTCCTGCAGGCCCAGGAAGTCCAGGATGTACGGGTCGCGCATCACCAGCGCCGGCGACATGCGCTGCGCGCCGGCCAGGGTTGCCAGTTCCTGGGCGATCAATTCATCCGGTTTTTGGGACAGCGCCGTGCGTTCGTAGAGCATGGAGTTGATGCGCTCGCGCAGGGTGCGCACGCTCCAGCGTTCGATGCTGGCCATTTGTGCGTAGTAGTCGCGTTGGAGCGGGTCTTTCAACGGGATCAGGGCGATAAAATGGGTCCAGCTCAATTGTCGTATCAGCGATACGACAATCTGCTCGTCTGGAAAGGTCGTGGCGAACTGCACCATGCGGCGCAGGTTCTTGACCGAAAAACTGCTGCCATACTCCCGCACCAACTGCGCCGCTACATTGGGCAGCACTTCCTCGCCGTAGTCGGCCCGCCGCCCCTCAAGTACTTGCGCGTGGATGCGTTGGCCGATACGCCAATAGAGCATCGTCAACTCGCTGTTCACCGCCGAGGCGGCACGCTGCCGAGCCCCCTCGATCAATATCCGGATATCCCCCAGCAACGCCTCCGGCGCCGTCTCGGGCACCGTCGCTACGGATGTCTTGCCTTTGGCCATGCCATCACCTCCCATAGGATGGATGAGTCGGCCATCGCACCATGCCAAGCTGCCACATGCCCGCACACCCTGGGCGTGAACATAGCGCAGGGCCGCCATCCCGGTCCGGCCGACAGTGACAAATCTGTCCATCCTTGTCCGCCCCTTCTGGCGCTGTTCCCCCCAAAGCACGCGGCGCGCACCCGCATCGGCCAGACAAAAAAAATCCCCGCGCAGCGTCGCCGCCGCGCGGGGATTTCGCAGACAAACCGCGTCTGCTTACTTCTTCTTCATCGGCGGCAAGTCCGTGCACACGCCTTCGGCCACTTCCGCGGCCATGCCGACCGATTCACCCAGCGTGGGGTGCGGGTGGATGGTCTTGGCGATGTCGATCACGTCCGCGCCCATTTCCACGGCCAGGGCCACTTCGCTGATCAGGTCGCCGGCGTGGGTGCCCACGATGCCGCCGCCCAGGATGCGGTGCGTATCCGCGTCGAAGATCAGCTTGGTGAAGCCCTCGTCGCGGCCATTGGCGATGGCGCGGCCGGAGGCGGCCCAGGGGAACACGCCCTTCTCGAACTTGATGCCCTGCTTCTTGGCCTCGTCTTCCGTCAGGCCCACCCAGGCCACTTCCGGATCGGTGTAGGCCACCGACGGAATGACGCGGGCGTCGAAGAAGGACTTCTGGCCGGCCGCCGCTTCCGCCGCCACGTGGCCTTCATGCACGGCCTTGTGCGCCAACATGGGCTGGCCCACGATGTCGCCGATGGCGTAGATGTGCGGCACGTTGGTGCGCATCTGCTTGTCGACCTCGATGAAACCACGGTCGGTGACGGCGATGCCCGCCTTGTCGGCGCCGATCTTCTTGCCGTTGGGGCTGCGGCCCACGGCCTGCAGCACCAGGTCGTAGCGCTGGGGCTCCTTGGGCGCGCCCTCGCCTTCGAAGCTGACGTAGATGCCGTCCTTCTTCGCCTCGGCGCCCACGGTCTTGGTCTTCAACATGATGTTGTCGAAGCGGTAGGCATTCTTCTTCTGCCACACCTTGACCATATCGCGGTCGGCGCCCTGCATCAGGCCGTCCAGCATTTCCACCACGTCCAGGCGCGCGCCCAGCGTGGAGTACACCGTGCCCATTTCCAGGCCGATGATGCCGCCGCCGACGATCAGCATCTTCTTGGGGATCTCGCGCAGCAGCAGCGCGCCGGTCGAGTCGACGATGCGCTCGTCCTGCGGCAGGAACGGCAGCTTCACCGACTGGCTGCCGGCGGCGATGATGGCCTGCTTGAAGCGCAGCGTCTGGACCTTGCCGTCCTTGCCCGTGACTTTCAGGTGATGCGGATCGACAAACTCACCCACGCCGTGTGCCACGGTGACCTTGCGCGCCTTGGCCATGCCGGCCAGGCCGCCGGTCAGCTTGGCGACCACGCTGTCCTTGTAGCCGCGCAGCTTGTCCAGGTCGATCTTCGGCTCGCCGAAGCTGATGCCGTGGGCGGCCAGCTCGCGTGCCTCGTCGATGATCGCGGCGTTGTGCAGCAGCGCCTTGGACGGGATGCAGCCCACGTTCAGGCAGACGCCGCCCAGCGTGTCGTAGCGCTCCACCAGCACGGTGGACAGACCCAGGTCGGCGGCGCGGAAGGCGGCCGAATAGCCGCCGGGGCCGGCGCCCAGCACCAGCATGTCGTACTCGGCATCGGCCGAGCCGCCGAAGCTGGCGGCGGCCGGAGCCGGGGTCGACGCAACGGCGGCGGCAGGCTTGGCCGCTTCCGCAGCCTTGGCCGGCGCGGCGGCGGCGGGCGCGGCGGCCGGCGCGGCGGCGGCTCCTGCCGCCTCCACTTCCAGCACCACCGTGCCTTCCGCGACCTTGTCGCCTACCTTCACGCTGATCGACTTCACCACCCCGCCCTGCGAGGCCGGAATCTCCATCGACGCCTTGTCGGACTCCACCGTGATCAGGCTCTGCTCGGCCTTGATCGTGTCGCCCACCGACACCAGCACTTCGATGACTTCCACTTCCTTGAAGTCGCCGATGTCCGGAACCTTGATTTGAACGGTATTGCTCATGAAGGCTCCCCGGTTACAGCGCGATGCGACGGAAGTCGGCCAGCAGCGCGCCCAGATAGGCGTTGAAGCGGGCCGCGGCGGCGCCGTCGATGACGCGGTGGTCATAGGACAGCGACAGCGGCACGATCAGGCGCGGCACGAACTGCTTGCCGTCCCAGACCGGCTTGTGCGACGAACGCGACACGCCCAGGATGGCCACTTCGGGCGCATTGATGATGGGCGTGAACGAGGTGCCGCCGATGCCGCCCAGCGACGAGATCGAGAAGCAGCCGCCCTGCATGTCGGCCGGCGAGATCTTGCCGTCGCGGGCCTTCTTGGACAGATCGGTCATTTCCTGGGCGATCTGCAGGATGCCCTTCTTGTCGGCATCGCGGATCACCGGCACCACCAGCCCGTTGGGCGTATCGGCGGCGAAGCCGATGTGGTAGTACTGCTTGAGCACCAGGTTGTCGCCGTCCAGCGAGGCGTTGAACTCGGGGAACTTCTTCAGGGCCGCGACCACGGCCTTGATCAGGAAGGCCAGCATCGTGACCTTGATGCCCGACTTCTCGTTTTCCTTGTTCAGCGTGACGCGCAGCGCTTCCAGGTCGGTGATGTCCGCTTCGTCATTGTTGGTGACGTGCGGGATCATGACCCAGTTGCGATGCAGGTTCGCGCCGGAGATCTTCTTGATGCGCGACAGCGGCTTGGCTTCGATCGGGCCGAACTTGGTGAAGTCGACCTTGGGCCACGGCAAGAGGCCCAGCGCGGCGCCGTCGGCCGAACCGCCGGCGACGGCGGCCGGAGCGGCCAGCGCCTGCTTGACGAAGGCGCGCACGTCGTCGGCCGTGATGCGGTCCTTGGGACCGGAGCCCTTGACCTTGCTCAGATTCACGCCCAGCTCGCGCGCGAACTTGCGCACCGAGGGCGAAGCGTGCGGCAGCTGGCCCGGCTTCAGGTTGGCGTCTTCCAGCGCGGCGGCCGGAGCCGGACGCGCGGCCGGCGCGGCGGCGGGAGCCGCCGGTGCCGGCGCCTCGGCCTTGGGCGCGGGCGCGGCGGCAGCGGCCTGGGCGGGCGCGGCGGCGGCCGGAGCCGAGCCTTCCACCACGACCACGACCGAGCCCTTGGCGACCTTGTCGCCGACCTTGACCTTCACTTCCTTGACCACGCCGCCCTGCGAGGCGGGAATCTCCATCGAGGCCTTGTCGGACTCGACGGTGATCAGGCTCTGCTCGGCCTTGATCGTGTCGCCCACGGCGACCATGACTTCGATGACCTCGACTTCCTTGAAGTCGCCGATGTCCGGCACCTGGATCTCGACGGGACCGGCGCTGGCAGCCGGAGCCGGCGCGGCAGCAGCGGCAGGCTTGGCAGCTTCAGCGGCCTTGGCCGGCGCAGCAGCAGCGGGCGCGGCGGCGGGCGCGGCGGCGGCGCCTGCCGCCTCCACTTCCAGCACCACCGTGCCTTCCGCAACCTTGTCGCCAACCTTCACGCTGATCGACTTCACCACCCCGCCCTGCGAGGCCGGAATCTCCATCGACGCCTTGTCGGACTCCACCGTGATCAGGCTCTGCTCGGCCTTGATCGTGTCGCCCACCGACACCAGCACCTCGATGACTTCCACTTCCTTGAAGTCACCGATGTCCGGAACCTTGATCTGCACGATATTGCTCATGTCTCTTTACCCTCAGGCGTATTGCGGGTTGGCTTTGTTCGGATTGATGCCGTACTTCTTGATGGCCTCGGCCACCTTGGCGAGCGGCAGCTTGCCTTCGTCGGCCAGCGCGCGCAGCGCGGCGACCACGACGAAGTGGCGGTCCACCTCGAAGTGCTCGCGCAGCTTCGAGCGGAAGTCCGAGCGGCCGAAGCCGTCGGTGCCCAGCACCTTGTATTCGCGGCCCTTCGGCACGAACGGACGGATCTGGTCGGCGAACAGCTTCATGTAGTCGGTCGACGCGATGATCGGGCCTTCGGTCTTGGCCAGCTGCTCGGTGACATAAGCCACCTGCGGCTTCTTCTCGTCCGGGTGCAGCATGTTATGGCGCTCGGCGTCCAGGCCGTTGCGGCGCAGCTCGGTGAAGCTGGTGACGCTCCACAGGTCGGAGGCGACGCCCCAGTCGGCTTCGAGCAGTTCCTGCGCGGCCATGACTTCGCGCAGGATCGTGCCCGAACCCATCAGCTGCACGCGGTTCTTGCCCTGGCCGTGCGACTTGAGCTTGTACATGCCCTTGATGATGCCTTCCTCGTCGCCCGTGGTCAGACCGGGCTGCGGGTAGTTCTCGTTCATCACCGTCAGGTAGTAGTAGACGTTTTCCTGGTCTTCCACCATGCGCTTCAGGCCATGCTGGATGATCACGGCCAGTTCATGGCCGAACGTCGGATCGTACGAGACGCAGTTGGGGATGGTCGAGGCCAGGATGTGGCTGTGGCCGTCCTCGTGCTGCAGGCCCTCGCCGTTGAGCGTGGTGCGCCCGGCGGTGCCGCCCAGGAGGAAGCCGCGCGCCTGCATGTCGCCGGCCGCCCAGGCCAGGTCGCCGATGCGCTGGAACCCGAACATCGAGTAGTAGATGAAGAACGGGATCATGATGCGGTTGTTCGAGGAGTACGACGTGGCCGCCGCGATCCACGAGCTCATCGCGCCCGCTTCGTTGATGCCTTCCTGCAGGAGCTGGCCATCGGCCGCTTCCTTGTAGTACATGACCTGGTCCTTGTCGACCGGGGTGTACTTCTGGCCTTCCGGCGCGTAGATGCCGATCTGGCGGAACAGGCCTTCCATGCCGAAGGTGCGCGATTCGTCGGCCAGGATCGGCACGACGCGCGGACCCAGGTCCTTGTCGCGCAGCACCTGGTTCAGGATGCGCACGAAAGCCTGGGTGGTGGAGATCTCGCGGCCTTCCGCGGTGGGCTCCAGCACGGCCTTGAAGGCGTCCAGCGCCGGGGCCTTGAGCTGTTCGTCGGCCTTCTGACGGCGGCGCGGCAGGTAGCCGCCCAGCGCGGCGCGGCGCTCGTGCAGGTACTTCATTTCGGGCGAATCTTCCGCCGGCTTGAAGTACGGCAGATCGGCCAGCTGGTCGTCCGGGATCGGGATGGCGAAGCGGTCGCGGAATTCGCGGATCGAGTCCAGCTCCAGCTTCTTCTGCTGGTGGGTGGGGTTCTTGGCCTGGCCGACGTGGCCCATGCCGTAGCCCTTGATGGTCTTGGCCAGGATGACGGTGGGCTGGCCTTCGTGCTTGGTGGCGGCGTCGAACGCGGCGAACACCTTGTGCGGGTCATGGCCGCCACGGTTCAGGCGCCAGATGTCCTCGTCGCTCATGCGCGACACGGCTTCCAGCAGCTTGGGGTGCTTGCCGAAGAAATGCTCGCGCACGAACTTGCCGTCGTTGGCCTTGTACGCCTGGTACTCGCCATCGACGGTCTCTTCCATGATCTTGCGCAGGATGCCTTCCTTGTCATGCGCCAGCAGCGGATCCCAGTAGCCGCCCCAGATCAGCTTGATCACGTTCCAGCCCGAACCGCGGAAGTCACCTTCCAGCTCCTGGATGATCTTGCCGTTGCCGCGCACCGGGCCGTCCAGACGCTGCAGGTTGCAGTTGATGACGAAGATCAGGTTGTCCAGCTTCTCGCGCGCAGCCAGGGCGATGGCGCCCAGCGATTCCGGCTCGTCCATCTCGCCGTCGCCGCAGAAGACCCAGACCTTGCGGCGGCTGGTGTCGGCGATGCCGCGGGCGTGCAGGTACTTCAGGAAGCGCGCCTGGTAGATGGCCATCAGCGGGCCCAGGCCCATCGACACCGTCGGGAACTGCCAGAAGTCCGGCATCAGCTTCGGATGCGGGTACGAGGACAGGCCCTTGCCGTCCACTTCCTGACGGAAGTGGTTCAGCTGGTCTTCGGTCAGGCGGCCTTCGAGGTAGGCGCGGCCGTACATGCCGGGCGAGGTGTGGCCCTGGAAGTAGACCAGGTCGCCGCCGTGGTTCTCGGTCTCGGCGTGCCAGAAGTGGTTCTGGCCGCAGCCGATCATGGTGGCCAGCGAGGCGAAGGAGGCGATGTGGCCGCCCAGGTCGCCGCCGTCCGGCGGGTTGTGCTTGTTGGCCTTGACCACCATGGCCATGGCGTTCCAGCGCACGTACGAGCGGATGCGCGATTCCAGTTCCAGGTTGCCCGGATGCGCCGGCTCCAGGCCGGGCGGGATCGTGTTGACGTAGGCGGTGTTGGGCGAGAACGGGATGTGGGCACCGGAGCGGCGCGCCTCGTCGATCAGGCGTTCCAGCAGGTAGTGCGCGCGCTGCGGTCCTTCGCGGTCAAGGACGGCTGCCAGGGCTTCGAGCCACTCCTGGGTCTCTAGGGTGTCTTCGTCGTTGGCAGCCTGCACGGCGCCAGCCTGGGCGAAAGAGGACATCGTGTGTCTCCTATTGGGGTTCGTTCATGACCACACCCGCGCTTATTGGTCTGCTCGCGGCCAGTCCGTGGCGTCCGGATCATCCGGGCTACCATGTCCTGCATGGGTCGTGGGTGTTCTGGAAACCTGCCTTCGGGTAGGGTTCCCTTATCAGCCGGCATTCTAAGAAAGAAGATTAACCGGTCGCAAGGAAAATTTCATGTTGCGGTACGGCATTTCACAAAGTGAAATCATGACCGCAAGCTGAAAGGTGCAACGGCGCAATTTTTTAGCCTGTCCACGCAATCGGCCGCTTGATTCCCGGCAATTCCCCGGCAACACGCACTAAAATGCCGGGTCTATCTGGCCCGAATTCCATGTCCAGCGCGCCCAAGTCCAACATCCCCACCCCATTCCACGACCACGCCCGCACGCGCCGCCGCGGGGTGTACTGGGTCACGCCAGCCCTGGTGCTGATCCTTTATATCTGTGTGATGGCGGTGTTCTTCTGGCTGCAGCGCATCCACGACGACAGCGTCATGTTCGTCACCATCGACCAGGAAATGCGCCAGCAACGGCTGCTCTGGGTGGTGCTGGCGCTGTCCTGCGTGATCATCATCAGCCTGCTGATGCTGTGGCGCTATACCCGCTTCCGCTCGACGGCCGAGGCCGCGCTGATCGCCGAGACCGGCTTTCGCCGCGCCATGGAGAACTCCATGTCCACCGGCATGCGGGTGCTCGACATGGAAGGCCGCATCGCCTACGTCAACCCCGCCTTCTGCCGCATGATCGGCTGGAACGAGGCCGACCTGATCGGCCGCAGCCCGCCCTTCCCCTATTGGGTGCCCGGCCGCCACGAACAGCATCAGCACACGCTGGACGTGCTGATGTCGGGCAAGACGCCCAGCAGCGGCCTGGAGGTCGAGGCCCAGCGCCGCGACGGCTCGCGCTTCACCGCCCGCATGTACGTGTCGCCGCTGCTGGACCCCAACGGCAACCAGATCGGCTGGATGACCTCCATGACCGACATCACCGAGCCCAAGCGCATCCGCGAGGCGCTGACCGCCGCGCACGAACGCTTCATGACGGTGCTCGAAGGCCTGGACGACGCCATCTCGGTCACGGCCGACACCCACGACGGCCTGGAGCTGCTGTTCGCCAACCGCACCTACCGCCGCGTGTTCGGCGCCCAGACCGGCGGCCATGACGAACTGCTGGCCGGCCGCCGTGGCCGCTTCACCGACGAATCCGTCGAAGTGTTCGCGCCTTCGGTGCAGCGCTGGTTCGAGGTGCATCACCGCATGCTGGCCTGGACCGACGGCCGCCGCGTGCGCATGCAGGTGGCGCGCGACATCACCGAGCGCCGCACGCATGAGGAAGCCTCGCGCGTGCAGCAGGAGAAGATCCAGCTCACCAGCCGCCTGACTACCATGGGCGAGATGGCCTCGTCGCTGGCGCACGAGCTGAACCAGCCCCTGACCGCCATCGCCAACTACAGCATGGGCGCGGTGGCCCTGGTCAAGGCCGGCCACACCAGCCCCAACATGCTGCTGCCGGCGCTGGAAAAGGCCGCCTCGCAGGCCGAGCGCGCCGGCAAGATCATCAGCCGCATCCGCGAATTCGTGAAACGCAGCGAGCCGCGCCGCCAGCGCGTGGCCATCGGCCGCATCGTAGACAACGCCATCGGCTTCGCCGAGATCGACGCGCGCAAGCGCCGCATCCGCATCGACAGCTTCGTGCCGTCCAACGCGCCGGACGTGCTGGCCGACCCGATCCTGATCGAACAGGTGCTGCTCAACCTGCTCAAGAACGGTCTGGAAGCCATGGAAAAGAGTGAGTCCGACGAGCTCAAGGTGGCCGTGATCCTGCACGAGCAGCACATCGAGGTGGCCGTGGTCGACCGCGGCCACGGCCTGGCCGAGCCCGAGCGCCTGTTCGAACCTTTCTTCAGCACCAAGTCCCAGGGCCTGGGCATGGGGCTGAATATCTGCCGTACCATTATCGAATCGCACCACGGCCGCCTGTGGGCAGACCCCAATCCCGCCGGCGGCACCATTTTCCGCTTTACCCTGCCCTGCGCTGCACCCCAGCCGCAGGCCCAGAATGACCAGTCAGAGGAGTTGCACGCATGAACACGCCCCACCTGTCGAGCACGGTATTCATTGTTGACGACGACGAAGCGGTCCGCGATTCGCTGCGCTGGCTGCTGGAGGCCAATGGCTATCGCGTCCGTGCCTACGCCAGCGGCGAGTCCTTCCTGGAAGACTACGATCCGGCCCAGATCGGCGTGCTGATCGCCGACGTGCGCATGCCCGGCATGAGCGGCCTGGAACTGCAGGAACAGCTGATCGCCCGCAACGCCCCGCTGCCCATCGTCTTCATCACCGGCCACGGCGACGTGCCCATGGCCGTGTCCACCATGAAGAAGGGCGCGGTCGACTTCCTCGAAAAGCCGTTCAACGAATCGGACCTGCGCGAGATCGTGGCGCGCATGCTGGAGCAGGCGACGCAGCGCGTCAGCAAGCACCAGGCCCAGAAAGACCACGAAGCCATGCTGGCGCGCCTGACCGCGCGCGAGCAGCAGGTGCTGGAGCGCATCGTCGCCGGCCGCTTGAACAAGCAGATCGCCGACGACCTGGGCATCAGCATCAAGACCGTCGAGGCGCACCGCGCCAACATCATGGAAAAACTTGAAGTGACCACCGTAGCAGACCTGATGAAGGTTGCCCTGGCCAAGCCCGAGGCGCATGCATGACAGCAAGAATCATTGACGGCGTCGCGCTCTCGCAGCGTATCCGCGAAGAAGTCGCCCAGCGCGTTGCCGCGCTGGCCGCGCAAGGCGCCCGCCCCGGCCTGGCCGTGGTGCTGGTGGGCGAAGATCCCGCCTCCCAGGTGTATGTGCGCAACAAGGTCGCCGCCTGCGAAAAGGCCGGCCTGCATTCCGTGAAAGAGCAATACCCGGCGGACATGACCGAGGCCGATCTGCTGGCCCGCATCGACACGCTGAACCGCGATCCGGCCATCCACGGCATCCTGGTGCAGCTGCCGCTGCCCAAGCACATGGACGCGCACAAGGTCATCGAGGCCATCGCCGCCGAAAAGGACGTGGACGGTTTCCACGTCAGCAACGCCGGCCTGCTCATGACCGGCCAGCCGCTGTTCCGCCCCTGCACGCCCTACGGCGTGATGAAGATGCTGGAATCCGAAGGCGTGGCCCTGCGCGGCGCCGAGGCCGTCATCGTGGGCGCCAGCAACATCGTCGGCAAGCCCATGGCCATGCTGCTGCTGCAGGCGGGCGCCACCATCACGATCTGCAACTCCAAGACCCGCGACCTGGCCGCGCAGACGCGCCGCGCCGACGTGCTGGTCGTGGCGACCGGCAAGCCGGGCATGATCGACGGCTCGATGATCAAGCCGGGCGCCGTCGTCATCGACGTGGGCATCAATCGCGGCGCCGGCGGCAAGCTGTGCGGCGACGTGGACTTCGCCTCCGCCAGCCAGGTGGCCGGCGCCATCACGCCCGTGCCGGGCGGCGTGGGCCCCATGACCATCGCCATGCTGCTGGTCAACACGGTCGAGGCCGCCGAGCGCGCGGCCGGGCTGACCGCCTGAGCGACCGGGGCCGTCCGGCCCCACTCCCGTCCGCCCTATCCCGGCCCGTCGCGGCCCGGCGGGCGGGCGGCTCCCCCCAGCCAGCGCGACAGCACAGGATGTTCTATCCTGCCCTTGCGTTCGGGCCGATCGCCCCTACCTGTTAGGCATATGCCGCGCCGCCATCCGCCGCGTCCCGCAACCCCTTCCCACCCGCTACCGCCATGACCCAGAATCCCCTGCTTGCCCCCGTCTCCGACCTGGTCGACTACGCGGCCGTCACGCCCGCGCACATCGTGCCCGCCGTCGAGGAACTGCTAGGCATCGCGCGCCAGGCCGTCGAGCACGCCGCCGACCCGTCGCTGCCGGCCACCTGGGAAGCCGTGGCCGAGCCGCTGGACACCGCGTCCGAGCGGCTGTGGCGCGCCTGGTCGGTGGCGGGCCACCTGAACGCCGTGGTCAACACGCCCGAGCTGCGCGAGGCCTACAACGCCGCGCTGCCGCTGGTCACCGAATTCTCCACCTGGGTCGGCCTGCACGAGGGCCTGTACAAGCAATACCAGCGCCTGGCCGCCGCGCCGGACTTCGCCGCCTGGACGCCGGTGCGCCGCCGCATCGTCGAGATGGCGCTGCGCGACTTCCGGCTGAGCGGCGTCGAGCTGCAGGGCGCCGACCGCGAGCGCTACGCCGCCATTTCCGACCGCGAGGCCCAGGCCTCGCAGAAGTTCTCCGAGAACGTGCTGGACGCCATCGACGCCTGGTCGCTGTACGTCGAGGACGAAGCGCGCCTGGCCGGCATCCCGGCCGACGTGCTGGCCGCCGCCCGCGCCGCCGCCGAGGAAGACGGCAAGCCGGGCTGGAAGCTGACGCTGAAAATGCCCTGCTACCTGCCGGTGATGCAGTACGCCCGCGACCGCGACCTGCGCGAGGCGCTGTACCGCGGCTATGGCACCGTCGCGTCGGAACAGGGTGACGCGCAGTTCGACAACTCGCCGCTGATCGAAGAGCTGCTGTCGCTGCGCGCCGAGGAAGCCGGCCTGCTGGGCCTGGGCACCTTCGCCGGGCTGCGCCTGCAGACCCGCATGGCGCGCGACGCCCGCGAAGTCACCGAGTTCCTGCGCGACCTGGCCGCGCGCGCCAAGCCCTATGCGCAGCGCGACCTGACCGAGCTGCGCGCCTATGCCGACGCCGAGCTGGGCCTGGCCGAACTGCAGCCCTGGGACGTGCCCTATGCCTCCGAGCGCCTGCGCGAATCGCGCTACGCCTACTCGGAAGACGAGGTCAAGCAGTACTTCACCGAGCCGCGCGTGCTGGCCGGCCTGTACGAGGTCATCGAGACCCTGTTCAACGTGCGCCTGGTGGAAACGCCGGTATCGTCCTGGCACGCCGACGTGCGCGGCGTGCGCGTGGAAAGCCCCGAGGGCGCGCTGATCGGCCATCTGTACCTGGACCTGTACGCGCGCGCCGGCAAGCAGAGCGGCGCCTGGGTCGACAGCGAACGCACCCGCCGCCTGGCCGGCGGACGCCTGCAGACGCCGGTGGCCTACCTGACCTGCAATTTCTCGCGCCCCAACGGCGAGCGCGCCGCCGTGCTGACGCATGACGACGTGATCACGCTGTTCCACGAGACCGGCCATGCGCTGCACGCGCTGCTGTCGGAAGTGGACGAGCCCGGCGCGGCCGCCTTCTCCAGCGTGGAATGGGACGCCATCGAACTGCCCTCGCAATTCATGGAGAACTTCTGCTGGGAATGGGCCGTGGTGCAGAAGCTGTCGGCCCACGCCGACACCGGCGAGACGCTGCCGCGCGCGCTCTACGACCGCATGATCGCGGCGCGCAACTACCAGAGCGGCATGCAGACCGTGCGCCAGATCGAGTTCGCGCTGTTCGACATGCTGATGCACGACCGCGCCCAGGGCATTTCCATCGCCCAGGTGCTGGCCCTGCTGCAGGAAGTGCGCCAGGAAGTCGCGGTGCTGTTCCCGCCCGCCTGGCACCGGCTGCCGCATGCCTTCTCGCACCTGTTCGCCGGCGGCTATGGCGCCGGCTACTACAGCTACAAGTGGGCCGAGGTGCTGTCGGCCGACGCCTACGAGGCCTTCGAGGAAGCCGCCGCCCGCCAGCCGTCCGGCTCGGCGCTGGGCACGCTGGACCCGGAGACCGGCGCGCGCTTCCGCCGCGAAGTGCTGGCCGTGGGCGGTTCGCGTCCGGCGGCGGAATCCTTCGCCGCCTTCCGTGGCCGCGCGCCGCGTATTGACGCGTTGCTGCGCCACAGCGGCATGAGCGCCGCCTGACGCGACGATGCAGGTTGCAGGACAAGACGGCCCGCGCACGCGGGCCGTCTTTGCGTGCGCCGGGACTGCGCGGGCCGCGCGGCGCCACGGCATGCGCGCCTGCGGCCCGTCCCTGTCAGGCCGCCATGTCCTCGACCGACCGCCGCGCCGACACCACCAGCCAGCGGCCATGCACCGACTGGTCGCGCGCGGCTTCGCGCCAGAACTGCCGCGCTTCCTCGCTTTCGGCACGCTTGATCCGCTGCCGGTAATACAGGCGCGACGGCAGCGCCAGCAGATGCTCCAGCATCCGCTTGGGCTTGACCTCGTCGACCTCGTGCAGCGTGATGTCCACGTAGCCGTAGTGCGACAGCAGCAGATGCAGCTGCGGATAGCTCCAGGGGAAATACGTGATGTAGTCCTGCCCGCGCTGGCGGCCCACCATGGGCCGGAAGCCGGAATGGAAGCCGCGCAGCAGGAACTGCAGGCGCGAGCGGAAGTACCAGGTGTTGGGCGTGGTGATGACCACGGTGCCGCCCGGCCGCAATGCGCGCCGCAGGCTCTCGACCAGCACGCCGGGATTGGTCACCAGGTGGATGGCTTCGCAGCAGACGGCGGCGTCGTACTGGCGATTCAGCGACAGCGGTGTTTCCAGGTCATGCTCGATGACCTCGCGGTAGCCGCCGCCGGCTTCGGGAAACTCCCACAGCCCCACGCCGTCCAGTTCGACGCTGCCCCGGGCCGTCGCGTGCAGGTTGTCGCCAAGCCAGCCGGTGCCGCAAGGCGCGTCCAGCACCTGCTCGGCGGCGCGCGAATGAAGAATGTCGAGGACGACGGGAAAGTATGGATAGTACGGGTAGCGCATGGTCCAGCCTTCAAGTGCTTGCAGCCACAAACCTGACTGATGGCTGAATATATTCCGGCCGGCGCCCCCAGCGGGCCCGAAAGCGCTTTTCACGACAAAGCTCCGACAAAACTTCACAAACGCCCACGCCGGCGCGCGGCGCGCTTGCGCCAACGCAAGCGGTCCAGGGGCGCCCGGCGCGTCCGCCGCCGACCTGCGGGTAGAATCGATGGGTTTATCTTTCTCGACCGGCCTTGGGATACATGAGACACCTCACTTGCGGCCGCGCCTGGCGCGGCCTGCTGCTGACCCTGTTCATCCTGCTCGCCGCCTGCGGCGACCGGAACGTGAACTGGACCCTCTACGACGTCAAGGGCCACCTGCCCGACCTGAAGTTCTCGCTGCCCGGCGCGGGCGGCAAGACCGTCAGCAGCGACGACCTGAAGGGCAAGACCGTGCTGCTGTTCTTCGGCTACGCCAGCTGCCCGGACATCTGCCCCACCACCATGGCCCAGCTGACCGCCGTGCTGCAGAACCTGGGCGACAAGGCGCGCGACGTGCGCATCGTGTTCGTCAGCGTGGATCCGCATCGCGATACACCCGACATCCTGCAGGCCTATGTGGACGCGTTCAACAAGAACGCCATCGGCGTGACCGGCGACGAAAAGCAGATCGCCGACCTGGCGCGCCGCTACCGCGTCGCCTACCAGATCGAAAAGCCCAAGCCCGGCGACGACGCCGAGATCTACGATGTGACGCACAGCCGAGGCGTGTACATTTTCGACAACAAGGGCCGCGCGCGGCTGCTGGCCTCGGAAACCGACAGCATCGAGGCGCTCACCCGCGACATCCGCCAGCTCATAGACATGACGTCATAGACCCGTCGGCGTCCATCGCGATGCAGCATGTTGCGGGCGCGCCGCGCATACGTGTTGTTACACCCCATGAACGCGGCGCGTGAGTATGATCGGGACGCATCGCAACCTTTTCCTTACGCAAGGAGCACGCGCATGAGCATCATCATCATGATCATCGTCGGGTTCATCGTCGGCCTGATCGCCCGCGCCGTCATGCCCGGGGACCAGCCCATGGGCATCGTCATGACGACCATCCTGGGCATCGTCGGCTCGGTGGTCGCCGGCTTCCTCGGCCGTCAGCTCGGCTGGTACCACGACGGCGAGCCGGCAGGCTGGATCGCCTCGGTGGTGGGCGCCATCATCGTGCTCTTCGTGGTCGGCCTCATCGCCAAGAAACGCGCCTGACGCAGCGCCCTGCCCGGCCAGTTCCGGCGCGCAGGAAAACGGGCCGGCCCCTCGCGGGGTCGGCCCGTTGCTTTTGCTGCCTGGCCGCCAGCCGGCCCGCGGATCAGCCGCCGGCGGCTTGCGCCGGTTGCGCCGCGCCCGCCGCCGAGGCGGTGCGCTCGGTCCAGCCGCCGCCCAGCGCCTTGTACAGGTTCACCAGGTTGGACAGGCGCGCGCGGCGCGTGTCCACCAGCGACTGCTGGGCGCTGTACAGCGAACGCTGCGAATCCAGCACGCTCAGGTAGTTGTCGATACCCTGGCGGAAGCGCTGGTCGGACACATCGTAGGCGCGCTGGCTGGCGTCCACCAGCAGGCGCTGCGCCTGGATCTGCTCGTCCAGCGTGCCGCGCCCGGCCAGCGCGTCGGCCACTTCGCGAAAGCCCGACTGGATCGCCTTTTCGTACTGCGCGATCTGCACGTTCTTCTGCACATGGGCCAGGTCCAGTCCGGCCAGCAGCGAGCCGCCGGCGAAGATCGGCACCGTGATCTGCGGCGTGAAGCTCCAGGCCCCCGAACCGCCATCGAACAGGCCGCCCAGGCTGGAGCTGGCCGTGCCCGCCGTGCCGGTCAGGCTGATGGTCGGGAAGAAGGCCGCGCGCGCCGCGCCGATGTTGGCGTTGGCGCCCTTGAGCTGGTGCTCGGCCGCGCGGATGTCCGGGCGGCGCGCCAGCAGGTCGGACGGCAGCCCGGCCGGCAAGGCGGTGGGCAGCATGCCGTCGTCCAGCCTCACGGCCTGGTCCAGCGCCGCCGACAGGTCGTCAGGCAGCGGCTGGCCCGCCAGCAGCACCAGCGCATTGCGGTCCTGCGCGGCCTGGCGCGTGTACTGCGACAGGTTGCGTTCGGCGGTGCGCAGGCCGACCTCGGCCTGGCTCAGGTCCAGCGCGGTCGACAGGCCGATGTCGTAGCTCTGCTGCGTCAGCTTGAACGAATCCTGCTGGCTCTTGAGCGTTTCGCGCGTCAGCGCCAGCAGCTCCTGGTCGGCGCGCAGCGTCAGGTAGGCGTTGGCAACTTCGGCGACCAGCGACAGCTGCGTGGCCGTGCGCGTCTCGTCCAGCGCCAGATACGACTCCAGCGCCTTGTCGCTCAGGCTGCGGATGCGGCCGAACAGGTCCAGCTCCCAGGTCGACAGCGCGGCGCCCACCTGGTAGTTGTGGCTGGTGGTGGCCTCGCCGCTGGGCGTCAGGCTGCCCGGCGTGCGCTGCGCGGTTTCCTTGCCGGCCAGGCCGACGCTGGGCATCAGGTTGGAACGCTGAATGCGGTATTGCGCGCGCGCGGCCTCGACGTTCAGCGCCGCCACGCGCAGGTCGCGGTTGTTGGCCAGCGACATCTCGATCAGCCGCTGCAACAGCGGGTCGGTGAAGAAGTCGCGCCAGCCGACGTCGGCCGTGGCCACGCCGGCGGGGTTGACCGCGTCGGGCTTGTAGGCCGCGCCGGCAGGATAGGCGGCGCTGACCGGCGCGTCCGGGCGCTCGTAGGTCGGGGCCAGCGAGCAGCCCGCCAGGGCCGCCGCCAGGGATACGGACAACAGGGTTCTCATCGGAATCATCATTGCGCAGGTCCCTCCGCCGCGACGTCGGTTTCGTGCTTGTCGCGCTGTTCGCTCATGCGCTTGACCTTGAACAGCTTGAGCATGACCACGAAGAAGGTGGGAACGAAGAAAATGGCCAGGAAGGTGGCGGTCAGCATGCCGCCGATCACGCCGGTGCCGATGGCGTTCTGGCTGCCCGAGCCCGCGCCCGAGGAGATCGCCAGGGGCACCACGCCCAGGATGAAGGCCAGCGAGGTCATCAGGATGGGCCGCAGGCGCTGGCGCGCGGCATGGATGGCCGACTCGACCAGCCCCGCCCCCGACTCGTAGTGCTCCTTGGCGAATTCCACGATCAGGATCGCGTTCTTGGCCGCCAGGCCCACGGTGGTCAACAGCCCCACCTGGAAGTACACGTCGTTGGACAGCCCGCGCAACAAGGTCGCGGCCAGCGCCCCGATGATGCCCAGCGGCACCACCAGCATCACCGCCGACGGGATCGACCAGCTCTCATACAGCGCGGCCAGGCACAGGAACACCACGATCAGCGAGATCGCGTAGAGCGCCGGCGCCTGCGCGCCCGACAAGCGCTCTTCGAACGACATGCCGGTCCATTCGTAGCCCACGCCAGTCGGCAGCTGCGCGGCCAGGCGCTCCATTTCCTGCATCGCGGCGCCCGAGCTGTAGCCCGGCGCGGCCTGGCCCTGGATGTTGAAGGACGGCGAGCCGTTGTAGCGGTTCAGCTTCTGCGGGCCGTAGGTCCAGCTGGCAGACGAGAAGGCCGAGAACGGAACCATGTCGCCGTTCTTGTTGCGCACGTACCATTTCTCCAGGTCCTCGGGCAGCATGCGCGCGGATGCGTCGCCCTGCACGAACACCTTTTTCACGCGACCCCGGTCGATGAAGTCGTTGACGTAGGACGAACCCCAGGCGGTGGCCAGCGTGCTGTTGATGTCGGACACCGCCACGCCCAGCGCGCGCGCCTTCTCGCGGTCGATGTCGAGCTGGTACTGCGGCGCGTCCTCGATGCCGTTCGGGCGCACGCCCTGCAGCACCGGGCTCTTGGCCGCGGCGCCCAGCAGCTGGTTGCGCGCGGCCAGCAGCTTCTCGTGGCCCACGCCGGCGCGGTCCATCAACATGAAGTCGAAGCCCGTCACGTTGCCCAGCTCCATCACCGAGGGCGGCGGCACCACGAACAGCATGGCGTCGCGCACGGTCTTGCGGAAGTGGGCGTTGGCGCGCGCGGCCACGGCGCGGGCCTTCAGGCTGGCGGCGCCGCGTTCGTCCCAGTCGCGCAGCTTGATGAACAGGATGGACGCGTTCTGGCCACGGCCGCCGAAGTTGAAGCCGTTGACGGCGAACACCGAGGTGACAGCGTCCTTCTCTTCTTCCAGCAGGTACTTGGTGGCCTCGTCGATGACAGCCTTGGTGCGCTCGGCGGTGGCGCCCGACGGCGTCTGGATCTGGGCGAAAAGAATGCCCTGGTCCTCGTCCGGCAGGAACGCGGTCGGGATGCGCGTGAACATCCAGGCCATGGCGATGACGATGGCCAGATAGACCAGCATCAGCCGCTTGCCACGGTTCAGCACGCGCGACACCGTGTTGGCATAGCCCTCGGTGCTACGGTCGAACGTACGGTTGAACCAGCCGAAGAAACCGCGCTTGGCGCCATGATGGCCCTTGGGAATCGGCTTGAGCATGGTGGCGCACAGCGCCGGCGTGAAGACGATGGCCACGATCACCGACAGCACCATGGACGAGACGATGGTGATCGAGAACTGGCGGTAGATCACGCCCGTCGAACCGCCGAAGAAGGCCATGGGAATGAACACGGCGGCCAGCACCATGGCGATGCCGATCAGCGCGCCCGTGATCTGGGTCATGGACTTGCGCGTGGCCTGCTTGGGCGTCAGCCCTTCCTCGGCCATCACCCGCTCGACGTTCTCCACCACCACGATGGCGTCATCCACCAGCAGGCCGATGGCCAGCACCATGCCGAACATGGTCAGCGTGTTGATGGAATAGCCGAAGGCCGCCAGCACGCCGAAGGTGCCCAGCAGCACCACCGGCACCGCCAGCGTCGGAATGATGGTGGCGCGGAAGTTCTGCAGGAACAGATACATCACCAGGAAGACCAGCACGATGGCCTCGGCCAGCGTCTTGAACACTTCCTCGATCGACAGGCTGACGAACGGGGTCGTGTCATACGGATAGACCACGTCCATGCCCGGCGGGAAGAACGGCTTCAGGCTGTTGATGGTGTCGCGCACCGCCTGCGCCGTGTCCAGCGCATTGGCGCCCGGCGCCAGCTTGACCGCCAGGCCCGAGGCCGGCTTGCCGTTGAAGTAGCTGTCGATGGCGTAGGTCTGGCCGCCCAGCTCGATGCTGGCCACGTTGGCCAGGCGCACCTGCGAGCCGTCCTGATTGACCTTCAGCAGGATGCGGCCGAAGTCTTCCGGCTTCTGCAGGCGCGACGGTCCGATGATGGTGGCGTTGAGCTGCTGGCCGCGCACGGCCGGCAGGCCGCCCAGCTGGCCGGACGACACCTGGACGTTCTGCTCCTTGATGGCGTTGACCACATCGGTGGTGGTCAGGCCGTAGTTGATGAGCTTGTCCGGATCCAGCCAGATGCGCATCGCGTACTGCGAGCCGAACAGCTGGAAGTCACCGACGCCCTGCGTGCGGCTGATCGGATCCTGCACATAGGACGCCACGTAGTCCGCCAGATCGTCCTTGGTCATGGTGCCGTCGGTGGAGACGAAACCCGCCACGATCAGGAAGTTCTTGGTGGCCTTCGTGACGCGGATGCCCTGCTGCTGCACTTCCTGCGGCAGCAGCGGCTGCGCCAGCGACAGCTTGTTCTGCACCTGCACCTGCGCGGTGTCGGGGTTGGTGCCCTGACGGAAGGTCAGCGTGATGGACATGCTGCCGTCGGAGTTGCTTTCCGACGAGATGTACTCCAGCCCGTCCAGGCCGTTCATCTGCTGCTCGATCACCTGCACCACGGTGTCCTGCACCGTCTGCGCCGAGGCGCCGGGATAGGTCACCGCGATGCCGATGGCCGGCGGCGCGATGTTGGGGTACTGCGAGACCGGCAGCTTCAGGATGGAAAGCGCGCCGGCCATCATCAGCACGATCGCGATCACCCAGGCGAATACCGGCCTGTCGATAAAAAACTTTGCCATGCGTGGCTCCCTGACTTACTGCTTCTTCGCGTCGGCGGCCACTGGCGGCTGCTGCGCCGTCTGCGGCTTGGCGCCGGCCTCGGTGGCCACGACCTCGACGCCGGGACGCACCATCTGCAGACCCTCGACGATCACCTTGTCGCCCGCCGCCAGCCCCGAGCTGACCAGCCACTGGTCGCCCACGGCGCGGTCGGTCTTCAAGGTGCGCAGTTCGACCTTGTTCTCGGCGTTGACCACCATCGCCGTCGGCTCGCCGCGCTGGTTGCGCGTCACGCCGCGCTGCGGCACCAGCAGGCCCTGGCTGGCCACGCCGTCGACCAGGCGGGCGCGCACGAACATGCCCGGCAGCAGCCGGCGGTCAGGATTGGGGAACACCGCCCGCAGCGTGACCGAACCCGTGCCCGGATCCACCGTGACTTCCGAGAACTGCAGCTTGCCCTGCTGCTTGTACTGCGTGCCGTCTTCCAGCGTCAGCGTGACCACCGCGGACTGCTCGCCGTCGGCGCGGGTCAGCTGGCCGCTGGCCAGCGCTTCCTGCAGGCGCAGCAGTTGCACGCTGGACTGCGTCACGTCGACGTACATCGGATCGATCTGCTGCACGGCGGCCAGCGCGGCGGCCTGATTGGCGGTCACCAGCGCGCCCTCGGTCACCGAGGAGCGGCCAATGATGCCGTCGATGGGCGACAGCACCTTGGTGTAGACCAGGTTGATGCGCGCCGTGTCCAGCGCGGCCTTGGCCGACAGCACATCGGCGGCCGCCTGGTCGCGCGAGGCGACGGCGTTGTCATAGGTCTGCTGGCTGACGGCGCGCGTGGCCACCAGCGGCTTGTAGCGTTCGACCAGCAGCGCGGCGGTCTTCTGCTGCGCCTGGGCGCGCGCCAGGGCGGCCTTCTGGCTGTCCAGCGTGGCCTGGTACAAGGCGGGATCGATCTGGTAGAGCTGCTGCCCGGCCTTGACGTCGCCGCCTTCGGTGTACAGCCGCTTCTGCACGATGCCGTTGACCTGCGGCCGGACCTCGGCCACGCGGAACGGCGAGGTGCGGCCCGGCAGCTCGGTGGTCAGGGAAACCGCCTTGGTGGACAGGGTCACGACCGAAACCTGCGGCTTGCCCGCCTGGGGCGCGTCCTGCTTCTTGCCGCAAGCGGCCAGGGTGAGGGCCGATGCCGTCAGCGCGACGACCGCCGCGCCGCGCCACATAGCGCTTTTCTTGTTCATACGTTCAGTTCCCAATCACGATAAAAGTTGCCCCCCGACCGGCCGCGCGGACTGACGCGCGACGCAACGGCGGAAGACGGCCTTGCCCGGAAGCGCCGAGCGTACCTCGCCCGGACGGCTTGTGTACGGCCCGCCCGCTCTACATTTTGGAAAACAACAGCTCTGGGTCCACGCGGCGCGCGGATCGGGTAGCGGTTCGGGGAAATGGTGGACTCGGACGGTCAGGCAGGGCGTTGCTGCAATGCAGAACTCGCATTCTGCGTTATCCCGCACGAGAAACAAAGAGCAATCAAGAGAAAACATCATTCCATCTGTGGGACAATCTTACGACTCCCTCTATGACAAAATTCCGCCATGAAACGTTTACAAGGCATGGAGCTCTTCGTCGAAGTGGCCAAGACGCATAGTTTCAGCCGCGCCGCCGCCAGCCTGGGCATCCCCAAGTCGACTTTGTCTCGCCAGGTGGCCGAACTCGAACGCTCCGTGGGGCTGCGCCTGCTCAGCCGCACCACGCGCAAGGTCGAACTGACCGACGCCGGCCGCCTGTACTTCGAACGCTGCCAACTGATCGTGGCCGAGGCCCAGATCGCCCATGAAGAATTGCAGAAGCTGGTCGACACCCCGGTCGGCCCGCTGCGGGTCAACATGCCCGCCGACTTCGGCACGGACTTCCTGGCCGAATCGTTCATGGAATTCTCCCTGCGCTATCCGGACGTCACCTTCTATCTCGACCTCGCCAACCCGGACCACGCGCAGCGCGTGTTCCAGACCTGCGACGTGTCCATCGAGATCGGCGAACTGCCCGACTCGACGCAGATCGCGCGCCTGCTGGGCATGCTGCCGGCCTATCTGTACGCGTCGCGCGAGTACCTGGAAAAACACGGGGAGCCCAAGCATCCCAGCGACCTCACCCGCCACGAGTGCATCGAGTTCCGCGCGGAAGGCGCCGGCCGCGTCACGCGCTGGCCGCTGAACAACGGCGACCAGCACATCGAGTTCACGCCCGGCAACCGCTTTTCGGTCAACGGCGTCGCCATGGCGCGCCGGCTGGCGATGCTGGGCGCGGGCATCGCGGTGCTGGTCGGCGGCCAGCGCGAGGAACAGCGTTCGGGCCAGCTGTTGCGGGTGCTGCCCGACTGGCAGCTGGGGCCCTTCCCCGTCTATGCGGTCACCGAGACCAGGCTCCTGCCCGCCAAGACCCGGATCTTCATCGAATTCCTGATGGAGCGCCTGGGTAGCGGGCCAACGAAGGATAGCGCCGCTTTCATGAAATGACGGCGCGCTGGAAACAGACTGAAAAATCTGTGCGCGGATAAGGCCCGGGGCGGCGCCCGGACCGGGACGGGGCAGACCTAGAAGCGCTCGTCCTCGCGCAGATAGCGCCACTGCCCCAGCGGCAGGTCGCCCAGCGCCACGCGGCCGATGCGCACGCGCTTCAGGCCCACCACCTTGAGGCCGACCAGCTCGCACATGCGGCGGATCTGACGCTTCTTGCCCTCGCGCAACACGAAGCGCAGCTGGTCGCTGTTCTGCCAGCGCACCTGCGCCGGCCGCAGGGCCTTGCCGTCCAGCGACAGGCCGTGATTCAACAGTTCGAGGCCGCGATCCGACAGGCTGCCCTGCACGCGCACCAGGTATTCCTTGTCGACCTCGGAATCCTCGCCGATCAGCTGCTTGGCGATGCGACCGTCCTGCGTCAGCACCAGCAGGCCCTGGGAATCGATGTCCAGCCGGCCGGCCACGGCCAGGCCGTCCAGATGGCCGCGCTCGAAGCGCTGCGGCGCGCGGTCGGCGGCGAAGCGCGAACGCGCGTCGATCAGCGCCACGGCCGGGGTATAGCCCTTCTCGGCCTGGCCGGACACATAGCCCACCGGCTTGTTGATCAGTATCGTGACGCGCGAGGTCTGGCGCGCCTGCGCGGCGCGTTCCAGCGTGATGACCTGGTCGGGAAACGCGCGGGCGCCCAGTTCGGACACCACCACGCCGTCGACGCGGACCCAGCCGCGCTCGATATAACCATCGGCCTCGCGGCGCGAACAGAGCCCACGCTCGGACATGAGCTTGGAGATGCGTACTTTTTCCATGGCCGCCATTGTATGCCCAGCCCCGCCGCCGCCCGGCCTGCGGCATCACGCCGCAAGGGCCCGGGCGCGGCTCTTGGCATAATACGCAGCCATGATCCTTCCCGCAGCATTCCGCCCTCCTCTCGCCGCCGGCTGGCTGGCCAGCGCGCCGCCCGCCCTCACCCCCGCCCAGCGCCACTGGCTGTTCCGTCCTGGCGCCCTGACCGCCGGACTGCGCCAGGTGGGCCAGGTGCGGCTGCGGGTGCTGGCCGAGTACGCCGACGGCGCGCCGCAGGATGAAGCGCGCGCCATGCGCATCGCGCCCGGCGCGCCGGTCTGGATCCGCGAAGTGCTGATGTCCGTCGACGGCGTGGACAGCGTGCCGGCCCGCAGCCTGACGCCGCTGGCCGCCTCGCACGGCGCCTGGCAGGGCATGCGGCGCCTGCGCACGCGGCCGCTGGCCGACATGCTTTATCACGATCGCACGGTCATCCGCTCGCCTTTCGCCTGCCGCCGGCTGGCCTCGCCCGTGCCCTTTCACGCCACCGCCATCGGCGCGCTGCCGCCCGACGCGCGCGAACTCGATGCCGCCCGCATCTGGGCGCGCCGCTCGGTGTTCTGGCGCCAGGGCCGGCCGCTGCTGGTGGCCGAGTGCTTCCTGCCCGCCTTCTGGCAACTGGTCGCCGGCAAACCCGTGCCGCCGCTCATGCCGCACCAGCGCACGCCGCGCTGAGGCCCGCCTCAACGCGCCGGCCTTGCGGCGGGCGTCGCGGTCGGCCTCGTGTCCACCGCCAGGCACAGCAGCCCCGTCAGCAAGGCCAGGCCCACATGCGCCATGTACAGCGGATCGAAATCCGCGTGGCTCAGCGCACCCTTGCCCAACAGCAGCACCGTGATCGCCACGCCCAGCACGGCGCCGATCTGGCGCGTGGCCTGATTGACGGCGCTGCCCACCGCATAATGCTGCGCCGGCAGCCGGCTGACGGCCGCGCCGGCCAGCGAAGGCAGCACCATGCCCACGCTCAGGCCGCTCAGCACCAGGCCCGGCAACCAGGCGCCCAGATAGTCAGGCTCCGCGCCCGGCACCAGCAGGAACCACAGCCCGGCCACCGCGTACAGCAAGGCGCCGCCGACCAGGAACGGCCGATGCCCCATGCGCGCGGCCAGCCTGCCGGTCACGATGGCGGTGGGCATGACCAGCAGCGGCCCCGGCGTCACCGCCAGCCCGGCCTTGGGCAGGCTGTAGTGCCAGACGCCCATCATGTAGAAGAAGAAGGCGAAGAACATCATCGCGAAGGCGATGCCGAAGCTCAGCGTCGCCAGGTTCGCGTAGCGATAGCTGCGGTGCTGGAACAGCGCCAGGTCCACCAGCGGCTGCGGCGCGACGCGGGCCCAGGCCACGAAGGCGGCCAGCGCGCCCGCGCCGACGGCGGCGGCAACCCATAGCTCGCCGGCCGACCAGGCCGGCGACTCCGACTGCACGATGGCCAGCGCCACCGCGCCCACGCCCAGGATCAAGAGTGCCATGCCCACCCCGTCCAGGCGCCGCCGCGACTCGGGCCGCACCGATTCCTGCAGCAGGCGCGCGCCGCGCCACAGCGACAGCGCGCCCAGCGGCACGTTGATGTAGAAGGCCCAGGGCCAGCCCGCCGCGTCCACCACGAAAGCGCCCAGGCTGGGGCCGACCGCCGCCGCCAGCCCCGCCACCGCGCCCCACAGGCTCACGGCCACGGTGCGCTGCGCGACCGGAAAGGCGGCCAGCACGATGGACAGCGACGCCGGCGTCAGCAAGGCCGCGCCAACCGCCTGCGCCACGCGCGCGGCCACCAGCCAGCCCACGCCGCCGGCCAGGCCGCAGGCCGCCGATGCCGCCAGGAACAGGGCCACGCCGGTCAGGAACATGCGCTTGCGGCCATAGGCGTCGGCCAGCCCGCCGGAAGGGATCAGCATGGCGGCATAGACCACGGTGTAGCCGTTCAGCACCCACGACATATCGGCCGCCGAGGCCTGGGGAAAGCCTGCTCGCAGCGCGCCGAAGGCGGCGTACAGCAAAGTGGCGTCCAGCGACACCAGGAAGACCGCGACGCTGGCGATCCAGAAGACCGGCCAGGGAGACCCCGCGAATTCCGCCGAAGACGGCGCGGGCGTATGAACCGAGGAAGACATGATTGAACGGATTCCAGGAAAACCGCGCCTTGCGGGGCGGGCGTTGCGCTTCACGCGCGGAAAAATATGATGATCATCATATTCAGAAATAAGAAAATGGCCGCGCACGGCGGCCGCGACTTGCATCCCCTCAATGCGGCGCGCGTTCACCCTCCGGTTCGTAGCGCGACAGCAGCGCCTGGCGCGCCTCGGCCAGCACCGCCCGCCCCTCGGCGTTGTCGCCCAATGCGCGCGCCAGTTGCAAGGCGCCCACCAGGGTGCTGGTCACGGCCGTCGCCGCGCCGGGCCGGGCATCGGCCGGCAGGAAACGCCGCACCAGATTCATCAGCCCGCGCACCCGGCCCGCGCCGGACTCGCGCAGCTGCGGCGACTGGCGCGGCATTTCGGACACCAGCGACGACACCGGGCAGCCGCCCTCGCAGCCGCCCAGATGCGCTTCCGACAGATAGGTCTCGACCAGCGCGCGCAGCGGGCTGGCGCCCTGCTCGCGCCATTGTTCCATCCGCTGCATCAGGCGCGCGGCGCCATCCTGCCCGGCGCGCTCGACCGCCTCGACCAGCATCGCGTCGCGCGACGGAAAGTGCGCGTAGAAGCCACCGTGGGTCAGCCCCGCTTCCTTCATGATGTCAGCCACGCCCACGCCGGCGTAGCCCTCGCGGCGCACGGCGCGCGCGGCGACCTCGACGATGCGCTCGTGGGTCTGCTCTTTGCGGGGAGTGGAACGGGACATGGCGGCGGCAGTAAATATGATGATCATCATATTAATGAGCCGCGACATCGGCGCGCAAGCATTTTTTATTCGTGCCGTCCTCCGCAATGCGGAATGGGCTTGCGCAATATAATTCACCACACAACGTTTTCACCGCCAGACCCACCCCCGGCGGGCCTCGCGCCCGCCCCACTCTGAGAGATGGTTCATGACTGAAGCGCAGCAAACGGAATTACTGTTTTCTTACGGCACTCTGCAGCAGGAAAGCGTGCAGCTGTCGACCTTCGGCCGCCCCCTGGGCGGCGAGAACGACGCCATGATCGGCTACCGCCTGGACATGGTCGAGATCACCGATCCCGAGGTGCTGCGCGCCAGCGGTCAGAAATTCCATCCCATCGTGTCGCCCACCGGCATGCCCGCCGACGAGGTCGCCGGTCAGGTCTTTCGCATCACGCCCGCCGAGCTGGCGGCCGCCGACGACTATGAAGTCTCGGACTACAAGCGCGTGCTCGCGCCGTTGAAGTCGGGGAAGAAGGCCTGGGTGTACGTGCGCGCGCAATAACGCGGCCTGGCGCCCGCGTGCCTGAGCATGCGCCCCCCTTGCGGCACGACGGCCGCAAGGGATGACTGGCTCAACGCCAGGTTTCCGGCTCGATCGTAGCCTCGCCCTTGTCGGCCGAGAAATAAACAATGCCGTCGGAGATATTGACGTTGACCTGCATCGTGCGCTCGGCCAGCTGCGCCAGCGCGCGGCTCTGTTCGGACGGCAGGTTGACGATCTTCAGGTTGCGGGCGCGTTCCAGCTTGTTGCGCACGCCGTCCCACCAGATCTTGCTGGCCGAACCGCCGTAGCAATAGACGATGACCTGCTCGGCGCGGCCGCAGGCGCGCAGGATGCGGCGTTCCTCGGGCTGGCCGACTTCGATCCACAGCTTGACCGCGCCGGTCAGGTCCTTTTCCCAGAGGTCCGGCTCGTCGGTATCGCTCAGTCCCTTGGTGAAGGCCAGCTCCTCGCTGGCGTGCAGCGCGAACGCGACCAGGCGCACCATCATGCGCTCGTCGGTCTCGGACGGATGGCGGGCCACGGTCAGGCCGTGCGTGCCGTAATAGTGGCGGTCGGTGTCGGCCACGTTGAGGTCGGCCTTGTAGATGGTGGCGCGCAGGGCCATGATGGAATTCCGGAAGTGAACGCGTATCGCGAAACCCGCCATGATACCGCCAGCCGCCTTCCCCTGCCGCGCCCCGGCGCGCGGCGCTACACTGCGTTCAGGCCGCGCCCGGCCCGTGTCCCATTGCAGTCGCGGACGCAGCGCCGATGACCATCGCGACCGCCCCTCATCGCAAGCCCTACTGTCGCCTGCCCACCCGCGAACCCCGCCATGACCGCCACCGCCGCCCTGCTCGCCTTCACCCTGGCCGCCGCCATCCTCACCGTCACGCCGGGCCTGGACAACGCCCTGGTGCTGCGCACCGCCGCGGTCGAGGGCGGACGGCGCGCGCTGCTGGCCGGACTGGGCATCAGCACCGGCTGCCTGGCCTGGGGCGCGGCGGCCGCGTTCGGGCTGGGATCGCTGCTGGCCGTGTCCACCGTCGCCTACGACGTGCTGCGCATCGCCGCGGCCGCCTATCTGTTCTACCTGGGCGCGCGACTGCTGTGGAACACCTGGCCCGGACGCCGCCAGGCAGGCCAGGCCGGCGGCTCCGCGCTGCTGGCGGCGGAACTGTCCGCCCGTCCCGCCTCCGGCGGCGCCGGCTGGTTCATGCGCGGCTGCCTGACCAACGCGCTCAATCCCAAGATCGGCGTGTTCTACGTCACCTTCCTGCCGCAATTCATCCCCGCCGGCGCCGACGTGATGCGCTTCAGCCTGCTGCTGGCCGCCGTGCATGCCGTGCTCGGCATGCTGTGGTTCGGCCTGCTGGTCGCGGCCACGCGCCCGCTGGCGCGCTGGCTGTCGCGCCCGGCCGTCATGCGCGGGCTGGACCGGATGACGGGCGCGGTGTTCATCGCGTTCGGGCTGAAGCTGGCGCTGGAGAAACGCTGAGCAGGAAGCTCTCGATGGCGGCCGCCAGCGCCAGCGGCGTTTCGTTCATCGGATAGTGGCCGGCGTTCTCCAGCACTTCCACGCTGGCCAGCGGATAACGGCGCGCATAGGTGTCGGCCATCAGGGCGGCGTTGAACACGGGATCATGTCGACCGACCAGCGCCTTCAGCGGATGCCTGCCGTCGATCGCATCGCTGAAATCCGTGTCGGCCCAGGCGTGAAAATAGGCGGCGAAGGCCGCTGGCATCGAGCGTGCCGCCGAATACGCCGCCTTCCACGCCACCCACGATGCCGGCAGGCGCCCGCCGGTGCTGCGGTCGATGATGGTCCGGCGCTGTTCCACCTGCACAGCCGCGCCCTCAAACAAGGCCCGTCGCGCCGCATCCATCCGTATCCCGCCGCAGGGAACGGGCGCGACGGCGACCAGCGCGCGCACGCGCTTGGGCGCGAGCGCGGCGATCCGCTCGATCGCCATGCCGCCCATCGAATGCCCGATCAGGCTGAACGACGCGAACCCCAGCTCGTCCGCCAGCGCGAGCGCGTCCGTGGCGATTTCGTCGATCGTGTAGTCGCCCGGCGCGTCCCGCATGCCGCCATAGCCCCGGTAATCCATGAACACATAGCTGAACGCGCCGCCGTCCAGCCAGGCTTCGATCGGCTCGAAGGCATGCGCATCGCCAAACCAGCCGGGCAGGACCAGGACGGGATGGGGGCCATTGCCCACGCGGTGAAAAGTGTTTGCCATACGGACTCCATGATGATCGCGCCGCCCTGGCGCCCGGCCGCAACGCGGGCCTGGCACTGAACGGCAACATAAAAACCCATCGTAGAAGCGCGCGCGACGGCCCGCCTTCGATGGCGGGCCAATCGCTATAGAATCCGGGCCATGCGCAATACCCTGCTCGATCCCTACGAACACCTGCCGCGCAGCGTGGTCGTCACCGCCAACGACTATCCCGCCGGCTCGACCTTTCCCGCGCACACGCATCTGCGCGGCCAGTTCGCCTATGCCTCGCGCGGCGCCATCAGCGTGGCGACGCCGCAAGGCCGCTGGCTGGTGCCGCCGCAACGGGCCTGCTGGCTGCCGGCGGACATGGCGCATGAGATGACGATGAACGGGCCGGTCACGATGCTCAACGCCTTCATCGCCCCGCCTGCCGCGCAAGCCGCGCGCCTGCCGGACCATTGCTGCGTCCATGGGGTGTCGCCCTTGCTGCGCCTGCTGCTGGATCAGGCGGTCGACCTGCCAGCCCTGTACGACGTCGAGGGACGCGACGGCAAGCTGATGGCGCTGCTGATCGCGGAAATCGCGGCCATGCCGCGCCTGCACCTGCACGCGCCGCTGCCCGAAGACCCGCGCCTGGCGCGCGCCTGCCTGCGCCTGTTCGCCGCGCCCTCGATCGGCGCGAGCCTGGACGAGATGGCGGCCGACGCCGGCATGAGCCGGCGCACTTTCACCCGGCTGTTCCGCGCGCAGACCGGCGCCAGCTTCGCCGCGTGGCGGCAGCAGGTCTGCCTGCAGGCGGCGATCGCGCGCCTGACACAGGGGCAGTCCGTGACCCGCGTGGCGCTGGACCTGGGCTATGCCAGCCCCAGCGCCTTTGCCTCGGCGTTCCGCCGCGTCCTGGGCGCGACGCCTAGCGCCTATCTCGACATCGGATAGCGCTCAGTACACCCCGATAGGGTGCCGCGCCACGTAGTGCCCCTCACCCACCTGCGCCAGCGGCTGGACCAGCGGATCGTCGCCCAGCTTGCGCATCGGGCTGGGAATCTCGTCCACCAGCAATGAGCGCTCGCGGTGGCGGCGCGCGGGATCGGCGATCGGCACGGCCGCCATCAGCTTCTTCGTGTACGGATGCTGCGGGTTCTCGAAGATCGCGCGGCGCGGGCCGATCTCGACGATCTGGCCCAGGTACATCACCGCCACGCGATGGCTGACGCGCTCGACCACCGCCATGTCATGCGAGATGAACAGGAAGGACACGCCCAGCTCGCGCTGCAGGTCCAGCAGCAGGTTCACGATCTGCGCCTGGATCGACACGTCCAGCGCCGACACCGATTCGTCGGCGATCACCACCTTGGGGTTCAGCGCCAGCGCGCGCGCGATGCAGATGCGCTGGCGCTGGCCGCCGGAGAACTCGTGCGGATAGCGGTCGATCATCTCGGGCAGCAGGCCGCACTTGTCCATCAGCCAGCGCACCCGCTCCTCGGCCGCCTTGCCGCGCGCCACGCCGTGGATCAGCAGCGGCTCCATGATGGAGTAGCCGACCGTCATGCGCGGATCCAGCGAGGCGAAGGGGTCCTGGAAGATGAACTGGATGTGCTGGCGCAGCGTCTGCATGGCGCTGCCGCGCAGCGCGCCGATGTTCTTGCCGTCGAATTCGATGGTGCCGGCCCGGCTCTTGACCAGCTGCAGCAGCGAACGGCCGGTGGTGGTCTTGCCGCAGCCGGACTCGCCTACCAGCGACAGCGTCTCGCCGGGGTACAGGTCGAAACTGACCTTCTCGACCGCGTGCACGCGCTTCTGCACCCGGCCCAGGATGCCGCCGGTGATGTCGAAAGTGGTGGTAAGGTCGCGCACCTTCAGCACCGGGCCGTTCTCGCGCCGCACGGTCGAGGGCCGGGCGACAGGGGCCGGGGCTGGAGCCGAGGCTTGCGGCGCGCCCTTGACCGCGTCGTCCACGCGCAGCAGCGGAAATGGCGCGGGCTCGTCCGTGCCGTGCATGGCCCCCAGGCGCGGCACCGCCGACAGCAGCGCGCGCGTGTAGGCGTGCTGCGGCCGGGCGAAGACCGCGTCCGAACCGCCCTCCTCAACCTTGTCGCCGCGATACATGACCAGCACGCGGTCGGCCACCTCGGCCACCACGCCCATGTCGTGCGTGATGAAGATCACGCCCATGTCCATTTCCTCCTGCAGCTGCCGGATCAGTTGCAGGATCTGGGCCTGGATGGTCACGTCCAGCGCGGTGGTGGGCTCGTCGGCGATCAGCAGCTGCGGCTTGCAGGACAGCGCCATGGCGATCATGACGCGCTGGCGCATGCCGCCGGACAGCTGGTGCGGATAGCGGTCCAGGATGGCACGGGCCTCGGGGATGCGCACGCGTTCCAGCATGCGCAGCGTCTCGGCGCGCGCCGCCGCCGCGTCCAGGCCCTGGTGCAGCCGCAGCGCCTCGGCGATCTGGTTGCCGGCCGTGAAGCTGGGGTTCAACGAGGTCATCGGCTCCTGGAAGATCATGGCCACGTCGGCGCCGCGCACGCGCTGCAGTGTCGCGTCGGACGCCGCCACCAGGTCCAGCACCTCGCCGCTGCGCCGGCGCAGCAGCATGCCGCCGTTGACGATGCGCCCGCCGCCGTACTCCACCAGCCGCATCAGCGCCAGCGACGTCACCGACTTGCCCGAGCCCGACTCGCCGACGATGGCCAGCGTCTCGCCCCGGTCCACATGGAACGACACGTTGCGCACCGCTTCCACGACGCGGTCCGGGGTCTTGAAGCGCACGGTCAGGTCATTGACCTGAACCACGCGTTTGGAATCCATTGTTGCCATGATGATTACTTTTCCTGGCGCGGATCCAGCGCGTCGCGCAGCCCGTCGCCCAGCAGGTTGAAGCCCAGCACCACCAGGAAGATGGCCGATCCGGGGAAGATCGACATCCACGGCGCCTGGGTCATGAAGTTCTTGGCGGTGTTCAGCATCGAGCCCCAGGACGGGTTCGGTGGCTGCAGGCCCAGGCCCAGGAACGACAGGCTGGCCTCGGCGATGATGGCCGTGGCGATGGTGATGGTGGCCTGCACGATCAGCGGCGGCATGACGTTGGGGAACACGTGGCGCGCGATGATGCGCAGGTCCGACGCGCCCAGCGCGCGGGCGCTCTGCACATAGTCCTCGCTCTTGACCGCCAGCACCTGCCCGCGCGTCAGGCGGATGAACTTGGGCGCGGCCGACACGCCGATGGCGATCATGGCGTTCATCAGGCTGGGCCCCAGGAAGGCGGCCAGCGCGATCGCCAGGATCAGGAAGGGAATGGCCAGCAGCGCCTCGGTGGCGCGCGAGATGCAGCTGTCGGTCCAGCCACCAAAATAGCCGGAGGCCAGGCCGAACGGCACGCCCACGGCCAGCGCGATCAGCACCGACACCAGGCCGGCCATGAGCGAGGCGCGCGCGCCATAGACCATGCGGCTGAAGATGTCGCGGCCCAGCTCGTCCGTGCCCAGCCAGTATTGCGCCGACGGCGCCTTGCGGATGGTGGTGAAGCTGGTCTGGAAGGGATCGTGGTTGGCCACCAGCGGCGCCAGCAGGGCCAGCGCCACGAAGAACAGCACGATGGCCAGGCCCAGCATGGCGATGTGGTTGCGCTTGAACTTGCCCCAGGCGCGGTTGCGGCTGCGCGGCGGCGCGGCGGCGGCGGGATTTGCGGAAATGGCGCTCATGCGTGCCTCAGGCGGGGATTGACCAGGATGTACAGGATGTCGGCCAGCAGGTTCATCAGGATGAAGCCCACCGCCACGCACAGCACCACGCCCTGCACCACGGCGTAGTCGCGCGTGAACACGGCATCCACCACCAGCTTGCCGAAGCCCGGGATGGTGAAGACCTGCTCGGTCAGCACGGCGCCGGCCAGCAGCTCGCCGAACAGCAGCGTCACCAGCGTGACGATGGGCATGAGCGCGTTGCGCAGCGCGTGCCGCAGCACCACGCTGCGCGCCGGCACGCCCTTGGCGCGGGCCGTGCGCACGTAGTCGGCCGACAGCGCTTCCAGCATGGCCGAGCGCGTGTGCCGCATCAGGTAGGCGGCGATGGCCGTGGACAGCACCAGCGCCGGCATCAGCATGGTCTTGATCGACAGCCAGAAATCCTCGGCCGGCGACACATAGCCCGAGGCCGGCAGCAGCTTCCACTGCACCGACACCACCATGATGAGGATGATGCCCAGCCAGAAGTTGGGAATGGACATGCCCGACAGCGCCGCGATGTTGGCGCCCATCTCGACGGGCTTGCCCTTGCGCACCGCGGCCACGATGCCCATCGGAATGCCGACCAGCAGTGCGAAGAGCATGGCCATGGCCGCCAGTTGCAGCGTGACCGGCAGCTTCTGGCCGATCAGCGTGGTGACGGGCACGTCGGTGCGCAGCGACTTGCCCAGGTCGCCCTGCAGCACCTGGCCGGCCCAGGCCGCGTACTGCATGGGCAGCGGGTCGTTGAGCCGGTATTTGTCGCGCAGGTAATCGAGCACGGCCGGGTCGCGCTCCTCGCCGGCCAGGGTCAGTACGGGATCGCCGGGCAGGATCTTCTGCAACATGAACACGATCATCGACACCAGTATCAGTGTCGGGATCGCAACCAGCACGCGGCGCAATATGAGTTTGAGCATGGGAAAAACCGTAAGGGCAAGACGGCGGACGGAACCGGGCCGCGACAGCCTGGCGCGCGTCCGCCGGGAACAGCGGCCGACGCCAGGGATGGCGCCGGAACGGGCGGCGGCGCCTGGCCGCCGCCCGCTACATCATCAAGACAGGGATCGCGACGCCCCCTACTTCTGCGCGAAGGTCACGCCCTTCAGGCGGATCATGCCGTCCGGATAGGGCACGAAACCCTTGACCTTCCTGGCCAGCGCGAAGGGCCAGGGCTGGTAGTAGTTGTACACGCCCGGCAGCTCGTCCTGGATGATGGCCTGGGCCTGGTCGTAGATGGCGCGGCGCTTGGCCTCGTCCGGCACCGTGCGGGCCTCGTTGAGCAGCTTGTCGACTTCCGCGTTGCAGTAGTGACCGTCGTTCAGCGCGCCCTTGCAGGTGACGAAAGCGTGGATGTTGCCGTCCGGATCGACGCGGCCGGACCAGCCCAGCATCACCACCTGGAAATTGCCGCCGGCCGATTCCTTTTGCAGCGCGGCGTACTCGGTCGGGCGCAGCGACAGGTCGAAACCGGCCTCGGACGCCATGGCCTGCACCATCTCGGCCACCGACGAGGTGGTGGTGTTGTTGCCGAACATGACCTCGGCCTTCACGCGCTCGAAGCCCGCCTGCTTGAGCAGCGCGCGGGCCTTGGCCACGTCGCGCTGGGTCGGCGGGAACTTGTCGCTGTGATAGGGACTGGCGGGCGGGTACGGCTGCTGCGCCGGCTCGAAGATGCCGCCGCCGGCCACTTCGTTGATGGCGTTGCGGTCGATGGCGTACTGGAAGGCCTGGCGCACCAGCTTGTTCTTGAACGGATTGTCCTCGGCGCGCTTGCCGTTGGCCACGTTGAACATGAACTGCTGGAAGCCCAGGCCCGCCACCGGCGCGAAGGTCAGGCTGGCGTCGGTCTTGACCTGGGGCACGTCGGACGGGTTCAAGCGCTCGAGCAGGTCCAGGTCGCCGGCGCGCAGATTGGACAGGCGCACGGTGGTGTCCGGAATCGGCAGGAAGGTCAGGCGCTTGAAGGCGTAGTCCTTGGCGTCGTAATACTGGTCGAACTTGTCCAGCACGATGCGGTCGTTCTGGATGCGCTCGACGAACTTGTACGGGCCGGAGCAGACCGGCTTGCGGCCCACGGCGGCCACGTCGTCGCCGAAGGTCTTGGGCGACAGCATCATGCCGGCGCGGTCGGACAGCTGGGCCAGCAGCGTCGCGTCGGGCTGCTTGAGCGTCAGCACCAGCGTGGCGGCGTCCGGCGCCTCGACCTTGGCCACCGAGCCCAGCTCGCCCTTGCGCAGACTGTCCGGCAGGGACATGGCGCGGTCCAGGTTGGCCTTGGCGGCGGCGGCGTCGAACTTGCTGCCATCATGGAACAGCGCGTCCTCGCGCAGCTTGAAGGTCAGCGTCTTGTTGTCTTCGCTGAACGTCCACGAGGTGGCCAGCTGCGGCACGAAATGCAGCTTGGGATCGATGTCGATCAGCTTGTCGCACAGCGAGGTGAAGACGATGCGGCCCACATAGGTGCGGGCGCGGTGCGGATCCAGCACGTCCGGATCCTCCTGCAGGCCGATGCGCAGGTTCTGCGCGCTGGCGGCGCAGGCGCCCAGCGCCAGGAGGCCGGCGCCGAAGGTCAAGGCAAAGCGTTTCATCGTGGTATTTCCCCTTGTATGTGCAATGCGCCGGCCCGGTGTCCCCGGGTCCGGCTGACGGCCGTCAGAAGCCCACGGCCTGGCCGTCGCGGCGGCTATCGCTGGCGGCCACGTAGCCCAGCTCGTTGTCGTTCTCGGACATGCGCCAGATGAACTGACCTGCGCCGAAGTCCATGTACGGATCCTGCACCGACTTCAAAGGATGCCCCAGGTCCTTCAGGCCGGTGACGGTGGCGCCGGCCATGTTGGTCTCGATGTCCAGCGTGAAATCGCGGTTGACCTTCCAGCGCGGCGCGCAGCAGGCGGCCTGCGGTTGCTGGTGGTAGTCGATCATGCGCACCACGGTCTGCAGGTGGCCTTGCGGCTGCATGTCGCCGCCCATCACGCCGAAGCTCATGACCGGCTTGCCGCCGCGCGTCAGGAAACCCGGGATGATGGTGTGGAACGGACGCTTGCCGCCCTCGACCACGTTGGCCGACTTCGGATCCATCGAGAAACCCACGCCCCGGTTCTGCAGGCTGATGCCGGTGCCCGGCACCACCACGCCCGAACCGAAGCCCATGTAGTTGGACTGGATGAACGAGATCATCATGCCGTTCTCGTCGGCGGCGGTCAGGTAGACGGTGCCGCCGGCATGCGGACGGCCCGCCTCGAAATGCGTGGCGCGGTCCAGGCGGATCAGCTTGGCGCGGCTGTCCAGGTAGGCGTCCGACAGCATCTGCTCGGGCGTGACTTCCATCGAGCGCGGGTCGGCCACGTACTTGTACAGGTCGGCGAAGGCCAGCTTCATGGCTTCGATCTGCACGTGCTGCGACTGCACCGAATCCACCGGCATCGAGGCCATGTCGAAGCGCTCGACGATGCCCAGCGCGATCAGCGCGGCGATGCCCTGCCCGTTCGGCGGGATTTCGTGCAGCTCGTAGCCGCGATAGGACCGGGAAATCGGCTTGACCCATTCCGGCCGGTAGCCGCGCAGGTCTTCCAGCGTCATGGCGCCGCCGCATTCCTTGCTGAAGGCGGCGATGCGCTCGGCCAGCTCGCCTTCGTAGAAGTCGCGGCCCTTGGTCGCGGCGATGCGGCGCAGCGTGTAGGCCGCGTCGGGGAAGCGGAAATGCTCGCCCACCTTGGGCGCGCGGCCCTCGGGCATGAAGGCCTGGGCGTAGCCGGGCTGCGCGCTCAGCTCATTGGCGGCGGCGGCCCACTTGTGCGCCACCACCGGCGGCACGGCGTAGCCGCGCTCGGCGATCTCGATGGCCGGCTCGAACAGTTGCTCGAACGGCAGCTTGCCCAGCTTTTCATGCAGCGCGGCCCAGCCCGCCACCACGCCCGGCACCGTGACCGAGTCCCAGCCGCGCTTGGGCTGCACCGCCAGCCCGTTCGGGCCGACGCCGTGCTTGCGCTTGAAGTATTCGACGTTCCAGGCGGCCGGGGCCACGCCGGAGGAATTCAGGCCATGCAGCTGCTGGCCGTCCCAGACGATGGCGAAACAGTCGCCGCCCAGGCCGCAGGAAACCGGCTCGACCAGCACGATGGCGGCCGCGGCGGCGATGGCCGCGTCCACGGCATTGCCGCCCTTGAGCAGCATGCGCAATCCGGCCTGCGCCGCCAGCGGGTGCGAGGTGGACACCACGTTGCGGGCGAACAGCGGAATGCGGACGGAGGGATAGGGATTGCTCCAGTCGAAGGCTTTCATGTCTCGGGTCTCTGCGGATGGGATTCGTTATGTTGAACCGGATGACATTACTCTTGGGATTTGATTAAATCAATTTGATTTTTTGTTCGGTCATAAAAGAAAATTTTGTGAATCGATGACCCGCTTCTCCACGCCCTGCCGACACGCCGCGAGCCGCCAACACCCGCTCGCGCCATGGCGGCGGCAACACCGTACTAACCCTTAGAAGACGCCATGAGCACCATCCGTTTCCTGCGCACTTTCCTGGCGGTGGCGCATCACGGCTCCTTCTCCGAAGCAGCCGAGCAGGTCGCCCTCACCCAGGCCGCCGTCAGCTTCCAGATGCGCTCCCTGGAAACCGAACTGGGCCGCGAGCTGTTCGACCGCAGCGGCCGGCTGGCCATCCTCAACGCCGCCGGCCGCGAGCTGCTGCCCGAAGCCAGGCAGCTGCTGGACATGTACGACCGCCTGCGCCTGCCGCGCACCGCGCCGGGCGAGCTGGCCGGCTCGGTGTCGGTGGGCAGCATCGTGTCCTGCATGGGCACGCTGTCCAAGGTGGTGTCGGGCCTGAAGAAGGCGCATCCGAAGCTGGACGTGCGCGTGCTGTCGGGCAAGGCCAGCGAGCTGGCCGGCCGCGTCGAGGACGGCGACCTGGATGCCGCCTTCCTGGTCGAGGCCGGCCGCAAGATGGCCAGCACCCGCTGGACGCCGCTGTATGAAGAAGAGCTGGTGGTGATCGCCCCGCCCGGCGCGCCCGGCAAGGACGCGCGCCAGGTGCTGGCCAACAATCCATTCCTGCGTTTCGACCGCACCCAGCGCACGGGGCTGCAGATCGACCGCCTGCTGCGCCGCCTGGCCGTGCCGCTGAATGAATTCCTGGAATTGAACGCGATCGAGACCCTGATCGAGCTGGTGCGCCAGGAAGTCGGCGTGACGTTGCTGCCGCTGATCAATGGCTCGAACTGGCAACAGAGCCCGCAGTTGCGCATCCTGCCGCTGCCGGCCGACCTGGGGCCCTCGGCGCGCGCGATCGGCATGCTGGAACGGCGCGAGCATGCGCGCCAGGGCATCACCGCGGCGATCTGCGCGGCCTGCCACGCGGCCTTCGAGGCGCGCGCGGCGCAAGCCGCGCGCTGAGGCCGGACACGCCGGCCCACGGTCCCATGGACCGCGGGGCCCCGGCCCCCGGGGCGGGGGGCGGGGGGGGGGGGCCCCCCGGCGCGGCGGGCGCCACCGGCGTCACGTCGGTCGCCTCGGCCT
>NZ_JBICCO010000045.1:0-49736 GCF_043119405.1 Achromobacter sp. 413638 | reverse complement strand
GGGGCCGGGGCCGGCCGCCCGCCCCGCGGCAAGGACGCGCAGGTGGCCTATGCCGACGTGCCCGCGTGGCGCGCGCGCACGCTGTCCTATGTGCCCGGACGCAATGCGCGCCTGCTGCTGGCGCCGGGCGCGGAACTGCCGCGCGCGCCGGGCTGCGCAGCCCGCTGAGACCGCCGCCCCGCGACAGCGGCGCTGACCGGTCAATTCGGTTGCAGGCCGATCTGCCGCACCACCTTGCCCAGCGCGTCCAGGTCCGCCCGCGCCCGTTCGCGCGCCTCCTCGGGCGTGCCCACCACCGGCACCCAGCCCGCATCGGTCAGGCGCTTGCGCGCCGCGGGTTCGCCCAGCCCCGCCACCAGCGCGGCGTTCAGCCGCTGGATGACCGCGTCGGGCGTGCCGCGCGGCGCGGCCAGGCCGAACCAGCCCACGGCCGAGAATCCGGGCAGGCCGGCCTCCTCGGCCGTGGGCACGTCCGGATAGGCGGCCACGCGGTACTTGCTGGTGACGAACAGGCCACGGACCTTGCCCGCCTGGATGTAGCCGGCCTGCGCGGCGGCGTTGTCGATCATCGAGTCCAGGTGTCCGCCCATCAGATCGTTGACGGCGGGCGCGCCGCCCTTGTAGGCGATCACGTTCAGATCGATGCCGGCGGCGTTCAGGAACAGCATCTGCGTCAGGTGCGCCTGCGTGCCGATGCCCGCGTTGGCCGAGGTCACGCCGCCAGGCGTGGCGCGGGCCTTGCGGATGAAGCTTTGCAGGTCGCGCTCGGGCGCATCGGCGCGGGTGACGAAGACAAAGGGAATCTCGACCAGCGTGGTGATGGGCGCGAGGTCTTCCGTGGGCTTGAAGCGCAGCTTGTAAAGATGCGGGCTCACCGCCATCGCGCCGCTGGCGGTGAAGGCCAGCGTGTGACCATCGGGCTGGGCGCGGGACACGTACTCGAGCGCGATGGTGCCGCCCGCGCCGGGCTTGTTCTCGACGATCACCGGCTGGCCCAGCGCCTTCTGCAATACCTCCCCGACCACGCGGCTGAGCGTGTCCGAGGCCGAACCGGGCGCGTAGGGATAGACGATGGTGATGGGTTTGGACGGATACCGCGCCTCGGCCTGCGCGCCGGCGGGCGACAGCCCGGCCAGCAAAAACGCGGCCAGCGCTCGCTTGATGTTCATGGTGTTTCCCCTGTGGTCGTGTGGTCATGTGATCGGTCCAGATGGATCTGCTGCAGCAGCGGCACCGCCATCGCGCCGTAGACGCGCAGGACGGGCAGCATGTCCTCGCCATACCAGCCCGCCTCGTGCAGCAGGTTCAGCGAGCCCAGCGTGCGCCCGTTCCAGCGCACCGGCACATTGACGGCCGATTCGCAGCCCAGCGACAGGATCAGCTCGTGGTCGGGAAAGGCGGCGCGGATGGCGTCGGCGTCGGCGCAGAAGCGCGGCTCGCCCGCCTCGATGACGCGGGCATGGAACTCGCCACCGGGCACGATGGGCTTGGCGCCGCCCGGCGGATAGGCCAGCGGCGCGCTGCTGTAGTGGCGCACGCTCAGGCCGCGCGCCCAGTCCAGCGCCAGCACGGTGAACAGGCGATGGCCCAGGTCCCGCGCCAGCGCCGCGTCCAGCTGCCGCAGGCCGGCCTGCGGCTGTGAGCCGCCGGCCAGCACCCGCGCCAAGGCCGGCGCGCACGTCAGTTCAAAGGACCGTGGCATAGTCGAGCGTCTTGGGCGTGGCGGTCAGGGTGCGCGGCTCGCGGCCCACGACCACGGTATCGTCGATGCGAAAACCGCCGATGCCGTAGACGTACAGGCCGGGCTCCACGGAATACACCTCGTTGTCTTCCAGCGGCCGATGGCAGAACGCCATGTTCTCCGGGTATTCGTGATGGATGATGCCGATGGCATGGCCGGTGCGGTGCCGGATGTGGGCGGCGTAGCCCGCGCGCTCGATCACCGCCTGCGCGGCGGCGTCGATGCCGCTGACGGGCTGGCCGCTGACCGCGGCCTCGATGCCGGCCAGGTTGGCGTCGCGCGCCGCCGTCCACAAGGCCGCCTGCTCGGCGCTGGGCCGGCCGCAGAACCAGGTGCGCTCGTTCTCGATGGCCAGCCCGTTCAGGCGTGGAATCAGGATGTTCACCAACACGTCGCCTTCGCGGATGCGCGCGCCGCAGGACGCGCCATCGCCATGCGGCGACGCGGACGCCGGGCCGCTCAGCGTCCAGGCCCGGATCACCTCGAACTGCTCGCCCGGAAAGCGCTCGGCGGCTTCCTGCACCCATAGCGCGGCCATCGCGCAATCCAGCTCCTGCACCAGCCGCCCCGGACGGATGTTCTCGCGGTAGCGTTCCTGCAACCAGTCGGCCAGCGAGCCGATCGCCGCCATCACCGCGAGTTCTTCCTCGTGCTTGCGCCAGCGCAGCGCGCGGCATTCGCGGGTGCAGGGCAGCAGGCGCAGGTCGGGCAGCTGCGCGGCCGCGGCGGTCAGCGCCAGACTGCCGCCCTCCACCCCGACGCGCGCCCGCGCCAGGCCCGCCCGCGCCAGGCGCTGCGCCAGCAGTTCGGGCAGCTCCGACGGCAGCGGCAGGCGCTCGACCACGCGCGGATGCTCGGCGTAGAAGCTGACGTCGGTGATCCAGACCTTGCCCTGTTCGCGCGAGAAGCGCATGTGGTTGGTCGAGAGCTCGTTCATCACCAGGAAACCATCGCCGTCGCGCGGCACCACGGCGTATATGGGCCGCTCCCAGGGCAGCACGTCGGTATGGAAATTGGTGGCGAACTGGAAGAAGTCGGCCGAGGTGAACACCAGCGCGTCCAGGCGCAGCGCGTCCATCAGGTCATTCATCTGCTGGCGGCGGTGCCGCCAGACGGCAGTAGTCAGTCTGGGCATGTCGGATACCGGAAGTGGTGGGGGCTACGGGTATTCTGGTATCGCCAACCATGGCCGACAAATGAATAATCCTGAGCTTTCCATTAGCGTTTACTCATACCTGGCGGAGCCACAGCATGGACTGGAACCTGGACCACATCGCCTGGGCGCGCCGCCTGAAGCTGCGGCACCTGGAGATTTTCCTGACGCTGGCGTCGGCCGGCAGCGTCACCGCCGCGGCCCGCCTGATGCACATGACGCAGCCGGCGGTATCGCACTGGCTGAGCGACATCGAAGACCTGGTCGGCACGCCGCTGTTCCTGCGCAACCGGGGACTGTGTTTGACCGAGGCCGGAGAAGTCCTGGCGCGGCATGCGCGCCGCATGCTGGGCGATCTGCGGCGCACCAGCGAGGAAATCGAGTCCGTGAAATCCGGCATCGCCGGCCGGCTGCACGTGGGCACCGTGCTGTCGGCCTCGCCGGTGCTGCTGCCGCGCGCCATCGCGGCCTTGCAGCGCGAGTTCCCCGGCATCTACGTGGAAGTGGTTGAGGGATTGGTCACGCCCCTGATCGAGCGCTTGCAGCGCCATGAACTCGACCTGATCGTCGGGCCGCTGGATGTGCGCGGCCATCAGGCCGGGCTGCGCATGGAACCGTTGATGCGCGACACCTTCAGCATCGTGACGCGCCCCGGCCATCCGCTGGCCCGGCTGCGGCGGCCCGGCTGGAAGGAGGCCGCCGCGCATCCGTGGATCATGCCGCCGGCGGGCACGGTATCGCGCGGCAGGCTGGAAGAGGCCTTCGCCCAGGCCGGCGTGGCCACGCCCTCGCCGCGCATCGAGACCGCCTCGCTGGTGGCGCTGCAGGCGCTGCTGCACGAAACCGGCTATGTGTCGACGCTGGCCAGTTCGGTGGCGCAGCTGTACAAGCGCCTGAAACTGGTGGACATCGTCAGGCTGCCCGAGCCGCTGGCCTTTGGCGCGGTGGGTATGATGTGGAGCGCCGACGCGCCCAGCCGCGTGCTGGCGCAGCTGCAGGACAGTCTGCGCGCCACCGCCGGCATGCAGCAGACGGCCGGCTGAACCGGCGCGCCCATTCACGAAGAGAGAGCCCGTGCAGATCGTTTCCGTACGCGACGAACCCGCCATCCGCCTGGATGCCATCCGCTACTTCCAGCAGCAATGGGCCAGCGCGAACACCATGATGATGTACGACGATGCCATCACCCGCTGCATCGGCGCCGAGAACCCCTTGCCGCAATGGTATGTGCTGCGCGACGGCGCGCGCCTCATCGGCTGCGCCGGCCTCATCACAAACGACTTCATCAGCCGCGGCGAGCTGTATCCGTGGCTGTGCGCGCTGCATGTGGAGCAAGATCTGCGCGGCTATTACGAGAAGTTCGGCTTCCAGCCCGACGGCGTCGGCTATCACCCGTGGGGCGAGACGGCCCAGGTGTACAGCCTGAGGCTGTAACGCTGGGCATCCGGCCTCAGGGCGCCGGGTTCGGATGACGCGCGTGGATCTGCGCGATGCCGTCCAGCGCTTCCTGCGGCAGCGTGACCTCCACGCTGTCGATGTTCTCCTTGAGCTGCGCCAGCGTGGTCGCGCCGATCAGGTTGCTGGTCACGAAGGGCTGCTGGTTGATGAAGGCCAGCGCCAGATGCGTCGGCGACAGGCCCAGCCGGCGCGCCAGGGCCACGTACTCGGCGGTGGCGGCCTCGGCCTGCGGATTGCTGTAGCGCGTGAAGCGCTCGTAGCGCGTCAGGCGCGCGCCCTCGGGCCGGGCGCCGTCCAGGTACTTGCCACAGAGCATGCCCATGGCCAGCGGCGAATAGGCCAGCAGGCCCACGTCTTCGTGGCGCGAGAATTCCGACAGGCCGCTCTCGAACACGCGGTTGAGCAGGCTGTAGGCATTCTGGATGGACACGATGCGCGGCAGCCCCTGGTTCTCGGCGTGCTTGAGGAACTGCGCCACGCCCCAGGGCGTTTCGTTGGACACGCCCACATGGCGCACCTTGCCCTCGCGCACGAAGTCCTGCAGCACGGACAGCGTTTCCTCGATGGCCACGGTCTGCTCGCCCTCGGTCCAGGGATAGGCCAGCTTGCCGAAGGTCGCCGTGGTCCGGTCCGGCCAGTGCAGCTGATACAGGTCCAGGTAGTCCGTCCGCAGGCGCTTCAGACTGGCATCCAGCGCGGCGGTGAGGTTCTTGCGGTCCAGGAAGGTCTTGCCGTCGCGGATGTGGCCGGGACGCTTGGGGTCGCGCACCGGGCCGGCGACCTTGCTGGCCAGCACCACGTCCTGGCGGCGCTTGCGGCTGGCCAGCCAGGTGCCGATATAGGTCTCGGTCAGGCCCTGGGTCTGCGCCAGCGGCGGCACCGGATACATCTCGGCCGTGTCGATCAGGTTGATGCCGCGCGCCAGCGCGTAGTCGAGCTGCTCGTGCGCCTCTGCCTCGGTGTTCTGCTCGCCCCAGGTCATGGTGCCCAGGCCGATCAGGCTGACGTCCAGGCCGCTGCGGCCGAGTTTGCGGTATTTCAAGTTCTGCTCCCTGCGGATGGATGGGGCCGGGCCTGGGACAGGCGCGCGGGTCCCGGAAAGGCGACACCATACCGCAGGTCGCTTGGCAATCCGCTGACGGGCTGCCCCCCCTGTCCGGCCCGCGATCCCTGGCCGGCCAGGCGCCAGGCCGATCCGCGCCCGGGCAAGGCGATACACTGCGTCATCGTCCCGCGCTTCACGCCATAAGCTCATGAAAAACAAATCCATAGGCGGCCTGGTCTATTCCACCGACGGCGGCCGCATGTGCCCCGCCTGCCGCCGCCCCGTCGCCGACTGCGCCTGCCAGGCCGCCGCGCCGGCCCCCGCCGGCGACGGCGTGGCCCGCATCTGGCGCGAGAGCAAGGGCCGCGGCGGCAAGAGCGTGACGCTGGTGCGCGGCCTGCCGATGGCCGGCCCGGCGCTGGAGCAGCTGGGCAAGCAGCTGCGCACGGCCTGCGGCAGCGGCGGCACCGTCAAGGACGGCGTGATCGAGATCCAGGGAGACCACCGCGAACGCGTCGCGCAGGCGCTGGCAAAGCTGGGCCATCGCGCCAAGCTGGCCGGCGGCTGAGACGCGCCCCCTACACCGCCGGCCGCGAGCGGCTGGCCCAGCCAGGCAAGAACATGAGCACGACTGATATCGACTTCGAGCCCGCCGCCGTGAGCGGCTGGCACGCCCACGTGTATTTCGACGCGGCCAGCCGGGACGCGGCCCACGCGTTGCGCGAACGCGTCATCGCGCGCTTCGGCGACAGGATGGAGATGGGCCGCTTCCACGAGAAGCTGGTGGGGCCGCACCCGTGCTGGAGCTACCAGATCGCTTTCCCGCCGGCGGAGTTCGCCGAGATCATGACCTGGCTGGCGCTGAACCATGGCGCGCTGGACGTGTTCGCGCATCCCAACACCGGCGACTCGCTGCGCGACCACCGCGACTGCGCGGTCTGGCTGGGCCGCAGCCATACGCTCAACCTGCGGGCGCTGGGCGGCTGACCTCCAACCAGCACGGCGCCGCCTTCAGGCGTGCATGTAGGCCGCGTAGATCTGCGCCAGCCGCGCCGCATCGATGCCCTGACGCTGTTCCCGCGCCAGCGGATGATCGGTGTGTTCCAGCTCGATGTAGGGCCGCACGCCGTCGTCGCGCAGATGGACGTGGGTCTTCAGGCTGCCTTCCGTTTCCGGATAGACCTTGAAGCTGGCGGACAGCCAGCCGAAGAACGGCCCCAGGTGCGCGCGCCGGGGTTCGTCGTAGCTGTCCAGGTACTGGCTGAAGCTGGCTTCGCTCAGCGACACCCAGACGCCCCAGACGAAGGGCTCGTCCGCCCCATGCACGGGGATTTCGATGCAGCCGCGCACGAAGAAATACTTGCCGTCGACGACGCAGACGTCGGACGACAGCTCGCAGCGCGCGGCGCGTTCATGCTCGGGAATCAGGTAGTAGAACAGCGGCGCTTCGGCGTCGAAGGCCGGCATGCCTTCATGCCATTGGCCACAGGCCTTGCATTCGAAACGGAACATGGCGGTTTGGGCCGGCGGGCGCCGGCGCGGCGTGGAAACGCCCTATTGTGCCGCAAGCCGGCGCGGCGGGACGTTCCGCCGCGCCGCCCGATCCCTCAGGCGTGGCTCAGGGCCAGCGCCGGCCCCGCCTGCCGCAGATCGCCGCGCAGCTTGAAGCGCGCCACGGTGCCGGCCAGAGCGCGCGCCTGGTCGTTCAGCAACGCGGCCGCGGCGGCCGACTGCTCGACCAGCGCGGCGTTCTGCTGCGTGGCCTGATCCATGTCGGACACGCTGCGGTCGATCTGGCTGATGCCCACGCTCTGCTCGGTCATGGCGCCGTGGATCTCGGTGACCAGCCGCTGCACGCGGTCGATGCCCTGCACGATCTCGGTCATGGTGACGCCGGCCGCCTGCACCCGCTCGGTGCCGCTCTTGACGTTCTGCACCGATGCCTCGATCAGGGCCTTGATCTCCTGCGCCGAGGCGGCGCTGCGCTGGGCCAGCGTGCGCACCTCGCCGGCCACCACCGCGAAGCCACGGCCCTGCTCGCCGGCGCGCGCGGCTTCCACGGCCGCGTTCAGCGCCAGGATGTTGGTCTGGAAAGCGATGCCGTCGATCACGCTGATGATCTCGGTGATGCGCTCGGACGACTGCGAGATCGCGCCCATGGTGTGGACCGCGTCGGACACCACCTGGCCGCCGCGCTCGGCGGCGGCGCTGGCCTCGGTGGCCAGGCGCGTGGCCTGCTCGGCGGTCTCGGCGGTCTGCTTCACGCTGGAGGTCAGCTGGGTCAGGGCCGCCGAGGTTTCCTCCAGCGAGCCGGCCGAGGTCTCGGTGCGCTGCGACAGGTCGCGGTTGCCCATGTCGATCTCGCTGGTCGCGGTGCTCATGGAGCCCACGCCGGCGCGCACGTCCAGCATCACGGTGCTGATCTTGTCGACGAAGGCGTTGAAGGACTTGGAGATCTGCGCCACTTCATCGTGGCCCACCACGTCCAGCCGGTGCGTCATGTCGCCATCGCCCGAGCCAATCGTGTCCATCGCGTCGCGCACGGCGGACAGGCGCTTGAAGGCGCGCGAGGTGATCAGGCTGGCGATGGCCAGCGCGGCCAGCGTCAGCACCACCAGCGCGATCAGCGTGGCGTTGAACACCTGCGTCAGTCCCACCGTGGCCTCGGCCTTGTCCAGCGCCACCACCAGATACCAGTCGGTGCCGGGAATGCGCTTGGCCTTGACCAGCTTCTCGGCGCCGGCCAGCGTGATCACCGCCGGCTCGCCGCCGTCGCGCGCCAGGCCCTTGAGCGCCTCGGGCTTGAGTTCGGGCGCCACCTCGGTGGCGGGCTTGAGCGCGAACTTGTCGTCCACGTGGGAGATCACCTGACCGTCGCTGCCCAGCACGAAGGCCAGGCTGGACGGCGTGGGATGGATGGCCTGGATGATGGCCTTGACGCCGTCCAGCGCGACCGCGCCGCTCAGCGCGCCGATGGTCTTGCCCTCGCGCACGATGGGCGTGGTGAAGGCCACGTAGGGCTTGCCCGTGCCGGAATCGCCGTAGGGCTTGGTCACGGTCAGCTTGCCCGATTCCACCGCGCTCTTGTACCAGGGGCGCGAGGTCGGATCGTAGTCGGCGGGCGTGTTGGCCGTGGAAAAGAAGGTCTTGTCCGACCAGCCGACGCTGGTGATGGGGAAATCGTTGGTCTGACCCATCAGGCGCGTCAATCCGCGCGGGTCCCCCTTTTCCACCACGGCGGCGGTGGCCGAGACCGCCTGGGCCTTGTCCGCCGACCAGCGCTCGATGGCGCTGGCGTTGCCGTTGGCCACCGCGTCCAGCGTGCCGGCGATGGCCGACATCATGTTGTCGCGCACGATCTTGTAGGTCGTAACGCCGGAAAGGGCCAGCGCCCCCACCACGGTCAGCCCCGTGATCAACAGGATCCGGTTGCGCAGCGAAGTAATTTTCATGCTCTCATCTCAATGCATCGGCCCGGGCCGGGCCCGGCCGGCGATGCCGGTTCCATCCGGAACGCCACATCGCCTCACCGAACTTACGGCAGCGGGGGCCGCGACTTTAGCCGCGCAACGGGATTAAATTGTCGACACGCCGGGCGGCAGGCTCGTCCCGCAGCGTGAACACCGCCATCATGCGGTTCATCGCCGCCGCCTGCGACAGCAGGTTTTCCGACGCGGCGGCCGCCTCTTCCACCAACGCGGCATTCTGCTGCGTGATGTCGTCCATCTGCGCGATGGCCTGGTTCACCTGCTCGATGCCCGCCGTCTGCTGGGCCACCGCCGCGCCAATGCCGCCGACGAGGCCCGAGACCTCGCGGATCTCGGTCACCAGGCCCTGGATCACGGCGCCCGCGCGCGAAACCTTGGCCGCGCCGCCCTCGATCTGCTCGACGGACAGCTGGATCAGGTCCTTGATCTCGCGCGCCGCCGTGGCGGACTTCTGCGCCAGGCTGCGGACCTCGCTGGCGACCACGGCGAAACCCTTGCCCTGCTCGCCCGCGCGCGCGGCCTCGACCGCCGCGTTCAGCGCCAGGATGTTGGTCTGGAAGGCGATGCCCTCGATCACGCCGATGATCTCCGAGATGCGGGCCGCGCTGCCCTGGACCGCGCCGATCGCCGCATTGGCCTCGCGCGCCGCCGCCCCGCCCTGGTCGGCCAGATCGGCCGCGCCCCGGGCGCGCTCGCCGGCGGCCAGCGCCTCGGCCGCGTTCTGGCGCGCCGTGGCCGTGAACTGCTCCATCGAGGCCGCGGTTTCCTCCAGGCTGGCTGCCTGTTCCTCGGTGCGACGCGACAGATCATGGTTGCCGGCGGCGATCTCGCCCGCCGCGCCTTCGATCGCGGCGGCCCCGGCTTGCACCTGACGCACCGTGCCGCTCAGTCCTTCGCTCATCCGGTTCAGCGACGCCAGCAGCCGGGCCGTCTCGTCGCGCCCCTGCGGCGCGGCGCGCGCGCTCAGGTCCGACTCGGCCACGCGCCGCGCCAGCGCCGCCGCCTCGACCAGCGGCCCGGCGATCGAGCGCGCGATCAGCACGCCCAGCGCGAGCGCGGCCAGCGCCAGGACAACCAGCACGCTCCACAGCGCGATCTGCTCGCGCCCGATCCGAGCCACCTCGCGCTCCAGCAGCCCGGTCGCCAGCGCCGTGGCGCCGTCGATCTCGCGGTACAGCGCCTCCAGCTGCGCGGTGGCCTTGCCGAAATAGCCGCGCCGCTCCTCGTCCGCCAGGCTCGCGGCGCGCGCCAGCGAAGCGCGCGTCAGTTCATCCATGCCGTCCAGCGCCTGCCGCACCCGCCCGGCGGCGGCATCGATCTGCGCCGCCAGCGCCGGCGCGCCGGTTCGCGCGCGTTCCAGGTTGCGCGCGATGTTCGCGCCCATGTCGCGCGCGCGCGCCAGCCCGGTGTCCACCGCCAGGCGCTGGGCCGCGCCCGGCTCGCTGGCCGCCAGCGCCGCCGCCGCGCGGGCGCGCACCTGGCCCAGCGTCTCGGCCGCCACGGGCAGGTCCTGATAGGCCGCCGCGATCAGCGCGGACGCGCCCAGGTCCGCATCGAGACTGAGCTTGAAATCATCCAGCAGCGTGTTCTTGAACAGCAGCAGCCGCGCGACCAGCGCGGTATGGCGCTCGAAGCTCGCTGGCGCGGCGATATCCGCGTCATCCACCTGCTTGCGCAGCGCGCGCCATTCCTGGGCCAGCGCATCGAGCGTGGCAAGCGCCGAGGCGGGCGCGGCCGCCTCGCGCAGCCGCGTGTCCAGCTCGCGCCATTGCGCATCGACGCCGGGCGCCAGCCGGCGTCGTTCCTCGCCCGCCTCGCGGCCCCCGTTCAGATGCAGGTTGGACAGCCCGCGATGCGCCTGCACCAGGCGCACGGCCTGCAGCAACGTGGCGACCGGGCGCGCGCCCGCGGCCTCCAGGCGCTTCTGCGCCGCGGTCTCCCACGACGCCTTGACGTACAGCAGCAACGGGACGGCGAACAGGATCAGGCTCAACCCACCCAGCAGCAGGAATTTCCGCTGTAGCGACAACATGCCGAGCAGACGTTTCATATTCGTACTTCCCTATAGTCTGGCCGGGCTTTCCACCATGTCTGGCGTGTCGTGACCGGCAAAACTCCTTCAACCCGCTTACGGCAGAGGGGTTGCAAACTATAGAGCTGCTTCATGGTCGGTTTGCCTTAAGTCAAACCGGCGCCGAATTTTCCGCGCCGCGCGGCCGGCGCGCGGGCGCGCCTGAGCTAAGCCTGCGCGCCGCCGAACACCATGCAGACCGGGCTGCCCGTGCGCGTTTCTCCCGGCATGCGCGCCAGCGCGCCGCTCGCGGCGTCGACACGGAAGGCGACGATGCTGTCGCTTTCCTCGTTCAAGGCATACAGCCAATCGCCGCCCGGCATCAGCGCCATGCTGCGCGGCGTGCGTCCGCCGGACGCCACGGCGCCGATCCAGGACAGGCGGCCGCTGGCCGCGTCGACCCGGAACGCGGCGATGCTGTCGTGCCCGCGATTCGACACATACACGCGTTCGCCCCGGGCATCGACCAGAATGGCGGCGGCGCGGTTGTTGCCCGTGTGCGTATCCGGCACGCTGGGCAGGATCTGCATGGGTTCGAGCGCGCCGCTGGCCGCGTCATACCGATAGACCGTCACGGTCGAATCCAGCTCATTGACGCAATAGGCGTGGGACGCCGCCGGGTGGAAGGCCAGATGCCTGGGCCCCGCGCCTTCGCGCGCCACGGCGACCGGCGACGCGGCGGCGGTCAACAAGCCATCCGTCCAGCGGAACGAGAAGATCCGGTCCAACCCCTTGTCCGGCACGATCACGTGGCGGCCATCGGGCGCGAAAGGATTGGCGTGCGGCTTGGCCTGCTTCTGCTCGATCCGATGCGGCCCCGGCGTCCCTTCCAGCGGCAGCAGCTGGCTGGCCGGCCCCAGCTCGCCATCGGCGCCGATCGGCAGCACGGCGACGCTGGCGCCGATATGGTTGGACACGATCACGTGCCGTCCCGTCGGATCGATGGCCAGATGCACGGGATTCAGGCCGCCCGTTTCCTGTCGATTCAGCGGGCGGATCCGCCCGTCGCCCTGATCGACCACGTAGGCGCTGATGCCGGTGGTGTCGCCGTGCACGGCATACAGCCGGTCGCCGCGCGCGTTCAGCGCCAGGTAGGAGGGGTTCACCAGCCCTTCCAGCACCTGCGCGAGTTCCAGCCGGGCGCTGGCCGGATCCACCTTGAACACCGAGATGCCCGCGCCGCGCGCATTGCGCTCGCGCGTGGTGCGACAGCCTAGGTATGCGTACATGTGCTCTCCCAGTCCTGGGCGACGTGGCCCGCCGGATCCGTGTTCATGGCCACTTCCTCACTTGTCCGCCGTGATGTCGGCGCGCTCGACGATGGCGGCGTACTGCTTGCTTTCGCTGGCGATGAAGGCGGCGAACTCGGCGGGCGGCAGCGGCGCCGGCTCGCCGCCCTGCTCGCGCAGGCGCTGCGCCAACGCCGGATCGGCCAGCGCGTCGCGCACCGCCTCGTACACCCGCTGCACCACCGCCGGCGGCGTGCGCGCGGGCGCGTACAGGCCGAACCAGTTTTCCAGCGCGTAGGCCGACAGGCCCGGGGTCTCGGCGATGGCGGGGATGTCCCTGGCGAAGCTGGCGCGCGTGGCCGACGTCACCGCCAGCGCCTTCACGCGTCCGCCCTGGATGAAGGGCGCGGCGCCCGCGTAGCTGACGAAGGTCATGTCGACATTGCCGCTGGCCACGTCGGCCAGCTGGCCGGACGCGCCCTTGTACGGCACATGGACCATGGTGATGCCGGCCAGCGACTGCAGCAGCTCGCCGTTCAGGTGCTGCGGATTGCCCACGCCGCTGGTGGCGTAGGTCAGCGCGCCGGGCTTGGCGCGCGCGCGCTCGACCAGCTCGGCCACGCTGGACGCCTGCAGGGACGGCCCCGCCACCAGCACGTTGGGCACGCGCGTCACCAGCGTCACCGGCGCCAGGTCCTTCTCGGGCGAGTACAGCATGCGGCCCTTGTAGACGTAGGGATTGATCGCCGTCTCGCCGGCCGAGCCCAGCAGCAGCGTGTAGCCGTCGGGCGCGGCCTTGGCCACGTATTGCGCGCCCAGCATGCCGCTGGCGCCGGGCTTGTTCTCCACCACGATGTTCTGCTTGAGCGTGTCGCGCAGCTTTTCCGCCAGCAGGCGCGCGATGGCGTCGACGCCGCCGCCGGCCGAAAAGGGCACGATCAGCGTGACCGGACGGCTGGGATAGTCCTGCGCGGCGGCGGGCGTGGCAGGGATGAAGGCCCCCGCCGCGAGCGGGGTCAGGGCGGCAAGCAGCCGTCGGGCAAATCGCATGGCAGTCTCCTGTGCCGGCATTGGGTTCGGGCTGGGACAGGTCCGCCCGCGCTGCGCGGTCCGGCCAGTCCTCTCTTTCTATATTGCATTTTTAAATCTTAAAATGCAATAATGCCCGCATGGATACTTTCCCCGATTTCACGCCCGCCACGCTGCGCGTGGGCGCGCGGGACTACCGCATCGTCGACCTGCCCGCGCTCGGCGCGGACTATCCGCGCCTGCCCGTGGTGCTGCGGCTGCTGCTGGAAAACGTCGTGCGCCACCAGCGCGGCGCGGAGCGCGCGGCCACGGTGGCGGCGCTGTTCGACTGGTTGCGCGACGGCGCCAGCGAAGCGGAAATCGCCTTCCAGCCCGGCCGCGTGCTGATGCACGACACCACCAGCACGCCGGCGCTAGTGGATATCGCCGCCATGCGCGACGCGCTGGCCGAGGCCGGCGCCGACCCGGCCCTGCTCAACCCCACGCTGCCGGTGGACGTGTCGGTCGACCACTCGCTGGCGGTGGAGGTCCATGCCCGCCCGGACGCGGCCCGCGTCAACATCGGCCACGAGATCCGCCGCAACGGCGAGCGCTACCGCTTCCTGCGCTGGGCCGCCGGCGCGCTGCGCGGCGTGCGCATCCATCCGCCCGGCACCGGCATCATGCATACGTTGAACCTGGAACAACTGGCCGTGCTGGTGCGCGAGCTGGACCTGGGCGGCGAACGCTGGGCCGCGCCCGACATGATGATCGGCACCGACAGCCACACGCCCATGATCAACGGCATCGGCGTGCTGGGCTGGGGCGTGGGCGGACTGGAAGCGCAGACGGTCATGTTCGGCATGCCCACCATGCTGCGCATTCCCGACGTGATCGGGGTGGAACTGACCGGCGCCCTGCCTCCCGGCGCACTGGCCACCGACCTGGCGCTGACGGTCACGCAGCGGCTGCGCCAGATCGGCGTGTCCGGCGAGTTCGTGGAATTCTTCGGCCCCGGCGTCGCCACGCTGTCCGCCGGCAGCCGGGCCGTGGTCGCCAACATGGCGCCGGAATACGGCGCCACCACCGGCTACTTCCCGCCCGACGAGCGCACGCTGGACTATCTGCGCCAGACCGGCAGACGCGCGGACGCACTGGACCTGGCGCGCGCCTACCTGCGGCGCAACGGCCTCTGGTTCGATCCGCAGGCCCGCCCGCGCTACACGCGCACCATCACCATCGCGCTGGACGGCATCGCCAGCCACGCGGCGGGCCCGCGCCGACCGCAAGACCTGCTGCCGCTGGCGGGCGTGCCCGCCGCGCTGGCCGCGAGCGGCCCGCGCGCCCCCGGCCCGGCGGACGGCCTGCCCGCCTATCCCGTGGCCATTGCCGCGATCACCAGCTGCACCAATACCTCGGACCCGGCGCTGCTGATCGCGGCCGGCCTGCTGGCGCGCAAGGCGCGCGCACGCGGACTGGCCGCCGCGCCCTGGGTCAAGACCTCGCTGGGGCCGGGCTCGCCCGCCGCCGCCAGCTACCTGCGCCGCGCCGGGCTGATGGACGATCTGTCCGCCATCGGCTTCGACATCGTGGGCTACGGCTGCACCACCTGCATCGGCAATTCCGGTCCGCTGCCCGAACGCGTGGCCCGGGCCGCGCAGGCTGGCCAGGTCCGACCCGTGGCCATCCTGTCGGGCAACCGGAACTTCCCCGGCCGCGTGCATCCGGATCTGGAGCTGGGGTTCCTGGTGTCGCCGCCACTGGTGATCGCCTATGCGCTGGCCGGCGACGCCGAGCGCAACCTGGACGCCGAGCCGCTGGGCGTCGACGCCGACGGCGCGCCGGTCCTGCTGCGCGACATCTGGCCCAGGGACGCGGAAATCCAGGCCTGTCTGGACGCCGGCCTGGACGCCGCCGATTTCGCGCGCGACTTCCAGGCGGCGCAGGCCAACCCCGACTGGCATGCGCTGGCGGCGCCCTCGGGCACGCGCTTTCCCTGGCGGCCGGACTCCACCATCCTGCGCCGTCCGCCCTTCGCGGCGCTGGACGCCGGCAGCCTGCTCGGCCATTACACGGCCCATCCGCTGCTGGTGCTGGGCGACGACGTCACCACCGACCACATCTCGCCAGCCAGCGCCATTCCGCCCGACAGCCTGGTGGCCGATTTCCTGGCGGCGCGCGGCGAAGACCGGCGCGACCTGAATGTGTTCGCGTCGCGTCGCGGCAACTGGGAAGTGATGCTGCGCGCCGCCTTCCACAGCCGCAGCCTGGTCAATCTGTACGCGCCCGTGGCGCCGGTGGCGCACACGCTGCACGCGCCCTCGGGCCAGACGCTGCCGCTATGGGAGGCCGCCGCGCGCTACCGCGACGCCGGGCTGCCGGTGGTGCTCGTCGCGGGCGAGCGCTACGGCACCGGATCGTCGCGCGACTGGGCCGCCAAGGGCCAGCGCCTGCTGGGCATCCGCGCCGTGCTGGCGCTGAGCTTCGAGCGCATCCACCGCAGCAACCTGATCGGCATGGGCATTCTGCCACTGCGCCTGCCGCCGCAGTGGGGCCCAAGCCGTCTCCAGCTCGCGCCCGGCGACCGCATCGACATCGACGCGCCGGCCAGCGCGCTGCGGCCGCGCGCCAAGGTGCCGGTGCGCGTGCTGCGCGCCGATGGCGGACAGCTCGCCTTCGAGGCGATCGCGGCCGTGGAAACGCAGCTGGAGACCACGCTGCTGGCCGCAGGCGGCGTGATGCCGCGCATCCTGCGGCAGGCGCTGGACACGGCCCCGGAGCGTCCGGACGCCGCATGAAACCGGGTTACAGTGGAGCGCATGAAATCGCAGAGCTCCATCGCCGCGCAGATCGTGGGCCTGATCCAGGCCGAGGCCATGCCGCCCGGTTCGCACCTGCCCGCGCAGATGCTGGCCGACCGGCTGCGCGTGTCGCGCTCGCCGGTCAACGAGGCGCTGCGCCAGCTGGCCGACAAGGGCCTGGTGGCGCGCATGCCGAACCGCGGCTATTTCGTGGCACGGGATGCGCCGGACGCGCGGTCGCTGTCATTGGACAACACGCCGGATCCGGCGCGCGAGGCCTACTTCCGAATCGCCGACGACCTGCTGGGCGGCGCGCTGCCGGAGGCCGTCACCGAATCGCTGCTGCGCCAGCGCTACGGCCTGACGGCCAGCCAGCTGAACGCCGTGCTGGACCGCATCGGCGCCGAAGGCTGGATCGAGCGGCGGCCCGGCTACGGCTGGGAATTCTCGGCCATGATGCGTACGCCCGATGCGCTGCTGCAATCCTACCGGCTGCGGCTGGCGCTGGAGCCGGCGGCGCTGCTGGAACCCGGCTACCGGCTCGACCCCGCCGTGCTGGCGCGCTGCCGCCAGGCCGAAATGCACCTGCTGGACGGCGGCATCGAGACCGACAGCGCGGACCAGCTGCACGATCGCGGCGTGCGCTTTCACGAATCGCTGGTCGAAGCGTCGGGCAACGCCTTCTTCATCGACGCCATCCGCCGCGTGAACCGCGTGCGCCGGCTGCTTTCGTACCGCTCGATGCGCGACCGCAAGCGCTACCGCGAACACTGCGAGCAGCACCTGCGCATCCTCGACCTGCTGGAACGCGAACGCAACCAGGAAGCCTCGGACGCCATGCGCGAGCACCTGTCGAGCACGCTGCGCAACATCGCCCTGATCACCCCCCTCCTGCGTTCGCCCGACGCCGGGCATCCGAACGCGCGCCCCTGATCCGCGGGCATCGACCCGCGCGCCCGCCATGAACCCATCCATCGCCCAGGCCTTCTGCCCCACCGGAAAACTGCGTGCCGCGATCAATCTCGGCAACCCCATCCTCGCCCGCCTGGACGCGGCCAGCGGCCAGCCCGCCGGCGTCTCGGTCGACCTGGCGCGGGCCTATGCCGGCGAACTCGGCGTCGAACTGGAGCTGGTTGTGGTGGATGCCGCCGGCAAGTCGGTCGACATCGTGACGCAGGCGCAGGCGGACATCGGCTTTTTCGCCGTCGATCCCGTGCGCGGCGCGGGCATCGCCTTCACCGAGCCCTATGTGCTGATCGAGGGCGCCTATCTGGTGCGGCAGGACTCGCCGCTGCGCGCCAACGAAGAAGTGGACCGCGCCGGCCTGCGCGTGGCCGTGGGCAAGGGCAGCGCCTATGACCTGTACCTGACGCGCGAGCTGAAGGCGGCCGAAATCGTGCGCGCGCCGACCTCGCCCGCCGTGGTCGACACCTTCCTGGAACAAAAGCTGGACGTGGCCGCCGGCGTGCGCCAGCAGCTCGAGGCCGACGCGGCCCGCCATGCCGGGCTGCGCCTGCTGCCGGGCCGCTTCATGGTGATCCGCCAGGCCATGGGCTGCCCCAAGGGCTATCCGGCCGAGGCCCAGCGCCACCTGGCTGATTTCGTCGAGCGCATGAAGGCCGGCGGCTTCGTCGCCGACGCGCTCGCGCGCCACGGCATCCAGGGCGCCTCGGTGGCGCCGGCGGCGGTCAGATCGGAATCGGCGGGCGCCTGACCTCGGGCTTCAGGCGCCTGGCCTCCTCGATGTGCCGGGCGGTGTTGCGCACGATGGCCTCCAGCACGCGCCGGCCCTTGTCCGCGTCGGCCACGGTGGCGTCGCCGCTGATGCCCGATTCATGCCCCCGCAGCATTTCCTCGGCGGTGATGCGCACCGAGATCACGTTCTGGTCGAACGGCGGCTGATAGGGCATGGGATTGGTCGGGAACGATCCGCCCGTCTGATGCGGCTTGCCCGGAGCGGCCTGCGACATGTCCACCAGGTCCGGCCGCCAGTGCAGCATGAACGAGGTCTCGCTGTCGCCGCCATGGCCGTTTTCCCCGGCCTGGCAGATCTCGCCGACTTCCCGGCGCGCGATCAGGCCGGCGTCGACCACGGACACATAGGCGCCGGTGGAAAAGCGCAGCTTGGCGGCAGCGATCTCCATCGGCGGCAGGTTGGCGATGCGGTTGCCGTTGACGAACACGATCTTCCTGAAGCCGTGGTGGATCAGCGATTCGCCGATATCCACCATCACGCTGATCAGCGTCTCGGGCCGGAAGGTCAGCGCGCCGCAATAGGCCAGGTGATGCGGCGACCAGCCCACGTGCTGCGGCGGCGCGACCAGCGTGCCGGTGGCCAGGGCCGCGCCCTCGGCCACGGCGATCGCCCAGCCGGTGTCGACCATGAGCGGCGTGTGGCGGCCGTGCTGCTCGGTGGCGCCGATCGGGACCAGGATCAGGTCGTCGTGCTTGAGATATTCCTGGACCGAAGTCCAGCTACGTTCGTGCAGCCAGGGGCTGGAGGTCAAGAGCATGATGATTCTCGCGGGATAAGGGATGGACTGCGGATAGGCAAGGCGGCGCGGCGTCCCGTCGGACGCCGCCGGCCTCACTGGAGCTTGATGCCGGCATCCTTGATGACCTGCTTCCATTTCACGTTCTCGTTGCGCATCAGCTGCGTGAAGTGCGCGACCGAACCGCCCTGCGGCAGGATGGACAGCTCGGCCAGCCTGGACCGCACCTGCGGATCCGCCAGCGCTTCATTGATGGCCTGGTTGAGCGTGTTGACGACGGCGCCGGGCGTGCCCGCCGGCGCCACGAAGCCCAGCCATTGATCGATCTCGAAGCCCTTGAGGTCGGGGTATTCGGTGACCGCGGGCACGTCGGGAAGGAAGGGAGACCGCGCGGCGCTGGTCACGGCCAGGGCCCTGAGCTTGCCCCCCTTGATGTAGGGCAGCGCCTCGGGCGCCAGCGCCACCATCACCGGCACATGACCGGCCATCACGTCCTGCAGGGCCGGCGCGCCGCCCTTGTACTGCACGCTTTCCGCGTCGACCTTGGCGTACTTCTTGTACATCTCCATGGCCAGGTGGCTGGGCGTGCCGGTGCCTGCGGTCGCGTAGCTCACGCGGTTGTTCCTGAGATAGTCGGTCAGCTGCGGCACGCTCTTGACCGGCGTCTGGGGATTGACCACGATGAAGCTCGGCATCTTGACCGCGGTCACGATGGGCGCGAAATCATGCAGCACGTCATAGGGCAGCTGGTACAGCCAGGGATTGACGGCCAGGCCGGCCATGGTCGCCAGCATGATGGTGTAGCCGTCGGCGGTGGACTTGGCCACGTAGGCCGACGCGATCTGCTCGCTGGCGCCGGGCCGGTTCTCGACCAGCACCGGCTGCCCGAACTTCGCGGCCAGCTTCTCGCCCAGCATGCGGGCCACCACGTCGGTCGAGCCGCCCGGGGCATAGGGCACGACGATCTTGAGCGGGCGCTCGGGAAAATCGGCGGCCGCCGCGCCAGGCGCGGCCACGGCCAGGACGGCCCCTCCCAGGATCGCGGCGCGCAACGTCGCGATCCAGCCGCCACAGGGGAATATGCGGTTCCTCATTGCGAACTCCTTGCGGATGGTCGCCGGCCCATCGTTCTCGGGCTTGCCGCCCGGCTACGACTTGTTGATATGGGTACTACCTGTGCAACGGAACAGCTTATGAATGCGCTTGCGCCCGCCCGGGAGGCAACGCCCCTCGCGTGGACAGGGCGCGGCTCAGGACGCCGCCGCCAGAATGGTCTTCAGCTGCGCGAGCAGCCCGGGCCTGGGAGCCGGGAAACGCTCGTCCAGCGCCGCCGTGCCCACCGTGAAACCCGCCGCGCCCGCGTCGCGCACGATCTGGATGCGGGCCGTGGTGTCGATGGAGCCGGCCATGATCACGGGCACGTCGGCCTGCCGACAGACCTCGGCCATCAGCATCGGCACGTCGACGCTGGCGCGATAGGCCAGCAGGTCGAGCCCGTGCACGCCCGGCAGCGCGCCGATGCGGCGGGCGCTGGCGACGATCTCCTCCAGCGTGCCGCCCAGGATGCTGGGATGGCCGTAGACCTCGCCCGGAAACGGGTAGTAGCGGATGCGCGAGCCGGCCAGCAGCGGCAGCACCTCGTCCACGTGCGTGCCGCCCAGCAGGTAATCCACGCCCAGATCCAGCGCCACCCGCACCGACGTCAATTCGCTGTCCAGGTCCTGAGACACCACTTCCAGATAGCTGGACGCGCCCGCCGCCTTGATGCGCTGGTTCAGCCGCGCCAGCTCTTCCACCGGCTGGCCGATGTCCTTGAAGCCAATGTGGCGCACACCGGCCTCCAGCGCGGTTTCCAGATACTCGGCGGCTCCCGCGACGGTGCGGTCGTTGCGCGTCAGCATGAAGATGAAATCGGGATGGCTCATGGCGTCTGGTCCTTGGAATGGGCGGCGAGGCGGAAGGCGTAGTCGATGGCGGTCTGCAGGCTGGCCGGGTCGGCCTTGCCCTGCCCGGCGATGTCGAACGCCGTGCCGTGGTCGGGACTGGTGCGCACGAAGGGCAGGCCCAGCGTGATGTTGACGCCCTGGTCCAGGCCCAGGTACTTGACCGGAATCAGGCCCTGGTCGTGGTACTGCGCCACCACCACGTCGAAGCGGCCCTGGCGCGCCTGCATGAAGACCGTATCGCCGGGCCAGGGGCCGCTGGCGTCGATGCCCTCGCGCCGCGCGGCCTCGATGGCCGGCAGGATGATGCGGGCTTCCTCGTCGCCGAACAGCCCGCCTTCGCCGGCGTGCGGATTCAGGCCCGCCACCGCCACGCGCGGCGCGGCCACGCCCAGCGCGCGCCCGCCCTGGTGCGCCAGCCGGATGGCCGACATCTGCGCGTCGAAATCGGCGCGCTCGATGGCCTGGCGCAGCGAACAGTGGATGGTCACGAGCACGGTGGCGATGACGTCATTGGCCAGCATCATGGCCACGCGGCCGGCGCCGCCGCGATCCGCCAGGATCTCGGTGTGCCCGGGATACGGCACGCCGGCGGCGGACAGCGCCTCCTTGTGGATGGGCGCGGTCACCATGCCGGCCACGCGCCCGTCGCGGGCCAGGTCGATGGCGTGGCAGATGGCCTGATAGGCGGCCTTACCGCTGGCCGGATCGACCCGCCCCAGCGGCGGCGGCGCCGCCATCTCGGACGACGGCAGCAGGCGGATGGCGTCCGGCTCGAAGGCCGCGGCGGACACGGCCTCGCCCACGTCGCTCACCACGCGCAGGCGATCGGCGGCGCCCAGCGAATCGAGCGCGCGCGCCATCACGGCGGCATCGCCCACCACCACGCAGCGCCGCGCGTAGTCGGGCTGCAACAGGGTCTTGGCGACGATCTCCGGGCCGATGCCGGAAGGGTCGCCCATGGTCACGGCCATGGGCAGAGCGGAAGCGGACATTGAGGGCTCCAGGAGAAAAGGGACGGTTATTGACCGAGCAGGCGCCAGGCGGCGGCGCGCAGTGTGTCGGGGCCGCCGAAGCCGCCCGCCTTCATCGCGAGCAGCAGCGAGCGGTCGCGGCCGGCCAGGCCGGTGACGCCCAGCGGAAAGCCGGGTTCCAGTTCGGACAGCAGCGTGAAGGCATGTATGCCCTGCGCGTCGAGCAGGGCGGCCATGGTATCGCCGCCGGTGGCGATCAGGGCGTCGAAGCTGTGCGCCATGAGCGCGCGGCGGGCCTGCCTGACCAGCCCGGCCAGCACCCTGGCCGAATCGCCGTCGGGTTGCGCGGGCGCCTGCAGGAACACGACGCAAGCGTCGGCGCGGATCTCGTCGGCGTCCTGGATGCGCTGCGCGCCGGCGGCCTGCAGCGCGGCGCATTGTTCATGACTGACGCGATTGGCGCTGCCCACCACGACCAGCACGCGCGACGCGCGGCGCGACGCCTGCGGCGCGGCGGCGCGCGCGCCGAGCTGGAAGGCGAGCGCCTGCGCCATGCCGGGCGACCCGGCCCACAGACAGGCGTGCAGGGACAGTTGCGCCACGCGGTCGTTCAACACCTGCTGGCTGCTGGCGTCCAGCACCAGCACGCGCGCCTTGTTGGCGGCGGCGCGCAGTTCGGCCACGCTCGCATCCTCGGGCACCACGATGGCCGGTCCCAGGGCCGGATCGACCAGATCCAGGATGCGCGAGGTGCGCGCCGGATGCACGGGGTCCTGGCCATAGGAACTGGCGGCCACCAGCTTGCCGTGCACGTACTGGTTGCCGCCCAGCGTCAGCCTGCCCGCGTCGGGAAAGGCCGGCGCCACCACCAGCAGCTGGCGGCGGCTGGCGCGGAACGCGGCCGACAATTCTTCGCGCACATGGCCGCGCAGCGTCGAGTCCATGGTCTTGTACAAGGTGCCGCAATCGGCCAGCGCCCGCGCGGCGCGCCCCACGACCTGGCCGGCCTCGGCCTCGCCGAGCGCGCGGCTGCCGGTGTCGACCGACAGCACCGGCGCGTCGGAACGCGTCAGGCCGCCCCGGCTGATATGCGCCACGCCGGCCCATTCCATGAAAGGGCCGGCGCCGTCTGCGGCGCTGGTCAGGTCGTCGGCGATGATGCCGACCTGTTTCGCGGGGTCTTTCTGCGTATTCATATTGGTGATTAAAATGCAGATCACCAGGCGGAAAAATCCATACTTTCTGACTTTTTGTGGTGATGGAAACTCACCAATGAAAACGACCCGACGCCCTTCCCTGAACGACATGCGCGCCTTCGAGGCCGTCGCCCGGCTGGGCTCCATGCGCGCGGCCGCCGACGCGCTGGCGCTCACCCACGGCGCGGTCAGCCGGCGCGTGGCCAAGCTGAGCGACGACCTGGGCCTGGAGCTGTTCGAGCCGGCCGGCCGCGGCCTGCGCCTGACGGCCGAAGGCCAGGCCCTGGCCTCGGCCATGGGCCGGGCGCTGGCCCTCATCAACGACACCATCGACTCGCTGCGCGATCGCGACGCCAAGCGTCCGGTGGTGCTGTCCTGCGAACGCTCGGTGGCGATGCGCTGGCTGATTCCTCGGCTATCCGCCTTCCAGGACAGCCATCCGGAGATCGAGCTGCACCTGTCGGTCGGCGGCGGGCCGCTGGATTTCTCGCGCGACCAAGTGTCACTGGCGCTGCGCCGGCTGGACTTCCCCGTGAATCCCGACTGGCGCGTCACGCCGCTGATGCGCGAAAGCATGGGACCGGTCATGACGCCAGCCCTGCTGCCCGGCTTCGAGGCCGGCGACTATGTGGCGCTGGCCTCGCGCACGCGCCCGGCGGCCTGGGACGACTGGCTGGGCCGGCAGCCCGGCCGCGCCGCGCCGCGCGCCACGCGCTACCTGGACCACCATTTCCTGATCGTCGAAGCCGCCGCCGCCGGCCTGGGCGTGGCGCTCTGTCCGCGCATCCTGGCGCTGGACGACCTGCGCAGCGGCCGGTTGGCCGCGCCGCTGGGCTTCACGCCCGACGGCTCGGAGTATGGCCTGATCGAGCCCAAGACCGTGCCGCCCGGCGCGGCGCCGGCCCTGGCGGCGCTGAAGGACTGGCTGACCGGCGCGGCGCGCGAAGCCGACGCCTGAAGACAGCGTGGCCAGGCTGGCGGCTCGCGGTTGACGCGCGCCGCCAGCCTGCATAGGCTGCGCATTCCCTCCACCCGCACAAGGCATGGCGCATTCCATGGTCACCTGCTATCTCCGCTACGTCATCGACCCGTCCAAGCTGGCCGAATTCGAACATTACGGGAAACTCTGGATCCCGCTGGTCGAGAAATTCGGCGGCCGCCACCACGGCTACTTCCTGCCCTCCGAAGGCGCCAACAACATCGCGCTGGCGCTGTTCACCTTCCCCAGCCTGGCCGCCTATGAAACGTACCGGAATCAGTCCAAGGACGATCCGGCATGCGCGGCGGCGTTCAAGTATGCCGAAGACACACGCTGCATCCTGAGCTACGAGCGCAGCTTCTTCCGGCCGGTGTTCGGCTGATCACGGACGGGGCCGGCGCGCGCCGGACCCACGTCCGCGTCGCGCTCAGGACAGCTCGCGTCCCTTGGTCTCGGGCAGCAGCAGCGCGGTCAGGATCACCATCACATAGGCCCCGGTGGCGAAGGCGCCGATGGCCCAGGCCAACCCATGCGTCTGGCTCAGGAAGCCCACCAGACTCGGGAACAGCGCACCGATGCCGCGCCCGAAGTTGTAGGCGAAGCCCTGCCCCGTGGCGCGCACCGAGGACGGGAACAGCTCGGTCAGGTAGGCGCCGATGCCGCTGAAGATGCCCGAGGCGGCGAAGCCCAGCGGAAAGCCCAGCACCAGCATCTGTTCATTGCTCAGCGGCACCTGCGTGTACAGGTAGACGCTGGCGGCCGACAGCACCGAGAAGATCAGCAGGTTGGCGCGCCGGCCCAGGCGGTCGGCCAGATAGGCGCCGACGATATAGCCGCAGAACGAGCCCAGGATGATGACCAGCAGATAGCCGCCCGTGTTCAGCACGGACAGGTTGCGCTCGGTCTTCAGGAAGGTCGGCAGCCAGGTCGTGATCGCGTAGTAGCCGCCCTGCACCGCCGTGCACAGCAAGGAGGTCACCACCGTGGTCTTGAGCAGCGCCGGCGAGAAGATCGCCCAGAAGGACGTGCGCTGCGCCGCGTCCTTCTGCCTGGCGAGGTTGCGCTGGAACACCTCGGGCTCGGGCACGTGCTTGCGGATGTACAGCACCAGGAAGGCCGGCAGCACGCCGATCCAGAACAGGCTGCGCCAGGCCCACTCAGGCGGCAGCAGCGAGAAGGCCAGCGTGTACAGGATCGCCGCCGCGCCCCAGCCCACCGCCCAGCCGCTCTGCACCGTGCCCACGGCCTTGCCGCGATGCTGGGCGCGGACGATCTCGCCCATCAGCACCGAGCCGACGGCCCACTCGCCGCCGAAGCCCAGGCCTTGCAGCGCGCGCAGCACGAACAGCTGTTCGAAGTTCTGCGCGAAGCCGATGGCCACCGTGCAGACCGAGAACCACAGGATGGTGTATTGCAGCACGCGCACGCGGCCGTAGCGGTCGGCCAGGATGCCCGCGAGCCAGCCGCCCAGCGCCGAGAACAACAGCGTGACGGTGCCCAGCATGCCGGCCTGCCCCTTGTCGATTCCCCACAAATTGATGAGCGTGGAGATCACGAAAGTGAAGACCATGAAGTCGAGCGCGTCGACGGCCCAGCCGCCGAAGGCGCCGACGAACGTGCGACGCTCGGTGACGCTGAGCTCTTTGTACCATTGCATGCGTATGCCTCTTTGATGTTGCAAGGGGAAGATGCGCGCGCGAATGCCGCCGCGGCGCGGATGAATAAGCGATGCGGGCTTGTCTGGCGCCCGCGCGGCCAGGGCGCTCAGACTGCCGGGAAGCCGTACAGCCGCTGCGGGTTGTCCACCAGGATGCGCTTGCGCACCTCCGGATCCGGCGCCCAGTCCGCCAGCTGGTTGCGCAGCCGGCCGGTGTCGACCATGCGCGTGATGTGCACATGTGGCCAGTCGCTGCCCCACACCAGCCGCTCGGGCGCGGCCTCGATCAGCGCCCGCGCCCAGGGCGTGACGTCGTCATGGCTGTCGTGGCGCTCGCTGATGCGATAGGCGCCGGACAGCTTGGCCCACCAGCCGTGTTCGCGCAGCAGATGGCGCATGGCCTGAAAGCCCGCGCTGTCCGTGCGCTGCGCCACCGGCATGTGGCCCATGTGATCGATCACGCCCGGCACCGGCAGCTTGCGCATGCGCGGCATCAGCTCGGGCAGCTGGCGCGCATCCATCAGGAACTGCATGTGCCAGCCCAGGCCGGCGATGCGCCGCGCCAGGGTCTCCATCGCGTCGAAACCGATGCCGCCGCCAAACAGCACGTTGATGCGCAGACCGCGCACGCCGGCGGCGTGCATGGCCTCCAGTTCGGCGTCCGTCACCGTGGGCGCCACCACGCCGATACCGCGCAGCCGGTCCGGATGGCGGCGCAGCACTTCCAGCATGTAGCGGTTGTCGGTGCCGTAGACGCTGATCTGCACCAGCACGCCGCGCGCCATGCCCTGCGCGTCCAGCATGGACAGATAGGACTGCTCGGTCGCGGGATGCGGCGTGTAGCTGCGCCCGGCCACCATCGGATAGGCCTGCGCGTCGGCCGCCACGACGTGCGCGTGCGTATCGCAGGCGCCCGGCGGAATCTCGAAGCTGGCTGCTTCGACCCGTTCCTGGGGCGGCAGGCAAAAGGGAACGTCCTGACCGGGACGCGTCGGACTGCTGCGCATGCTTTTCCTTCCTGAAGCTGACATACGGACGCCGGCGGATCGCGGCTGCGGGCCGGCGCAACGGGCGCAATACTAGGTCCAATCGCGCACGAATGACTCGGTGAAAACCCTCGTCAAAAAGTGAACGAAATCAGACATCTAGAAGAGTTACGCCCTCCCCTCGCGCGCAATATTTCCGCTCATGAAGCTGCAACCTGCGGCCTGAACAATCCCCGCGTGACAAGGCGAGGCCGCGTCGCCCGACGCGCGGCATGGAGGACGATCCGATGGACTATCTGGTGGCGTTCTGGAACCTGGAAAACCTGTTCGCGCCCGAGGGCTACCCCGAGCGCGAACCCTGGCTGGCCGACAGGCTGCGCAACGACCTGCGAGGCTGGACCCCGGAGCTGTTCGAGCGCAAGGTGGCGCAGCTGGCGTCCATCATCGCGCGAATGGGCGACGGCCAGGGCCCCGACCTGCTCGGCGTCTGCGAGGTCGAGAACCGTCATGCCCTGCAGGCCCTGGCCGAGCGGCTCAACGCGCTGCTGCCGGAGCGCGCCTACGACATCATTCACGTGGACGCCGAACGCGAGCAACGCGGCATCGACACCGCCTTCATCACGGACGGCAAGCGGCTCAAGCCCAGGCGCAAGGAACTGTTCTCGCACTGGGTCATGCGCCGCACCGGCACGCGCGACATCACGCAATGCACCTTCGTCACCGCCGCCGGCAACGAACTGATCGCGCTGGCCAACCACTGGCCGTCGCGCTCGGCGCCGGCCGGACGCGGGCCGCAGTACTCGGCGGGCTTTCGCGCCACGGCGGGCGAAACGCTGGGCTACTGGCACGAGCGCATCCGCGAGGTGAAAGGGCCCGACGCGGCCGTCCTGGCCATGGGCGATTTCAACGACGATCCGTTCGACGCCTCGCTCACGATCCATGCCGGCGCCACGCGCGAGCAGGGCGACGTGGCGCGCGCGCAGAGCGCCCGGTTCTACAACCTGAGCTGGCGCTACCTGACGCAGGCCGCGGTCGATCATCGTGGCAAGGCGCGCGATCTGGACGGCACGCTGTATTTCAGCGGCGACGGCAATGTGTTCGACCAGATCCTGGTCGCGCGAGGTCTGCTGGCCGGATCCGGCGCGCTGCGCGCGCGGGTGGAAAGCGCGCGCATCGAAGCCTATCCGGAGATGGTGGACCATCGCGTCGGCGAAGGGCCGATCCGCTTCGGCCTGCCCAAGGGCGACGCCGCGCGCAACGTGAATGTGGATGGCTACAGCGACCACTTCCCGGTATCCGTGCGCATCGACGAAGCGGACTGAGCCGACGGCGGAGCGAGCCCGGGGCGCCGCCGGGATCACGGCCATGGCCTGTGCGCTCCCCGGCTCCGGGCGCGAAAACAACAATCGTTGCATTCGCGGCAAAGAGTTCAATTTTCCGACTTCGAATTACGATATATTTCAACGCATAACGACGCACCATCCGGCGACCGCCCCCAGCTTCATGGCCTGGACCGGACCACAACAAGAGCTGTTGCCCGACGCTGCGCGACAAGCAGGGCGGGCGCCACCGGGAGAGGGACATCATGCGTTCGCGTTTCGTCGTGGCCGCGGCATTGTGCTTTGCCGCCCTTTTCACCTCCGCGCAAGCCGCGCCAGCAGCGCAGGGCAAGAACCCGCTGAGCCTGGCCTACAACATCAAGCCCTGGACCGGCGACCTGGACGGCATGAAGAAGCGGCAGCAGGTCCGCGTGCTGGTGCCGTACAACAAGACGCTCTACTTCCTGGACAAGGGCGGCACGCAGCGCGGCCTCATCGTCGATATGATGACGGAGTTCGAGAAGCGCCTGAACGCCGGCGTCAAGGCGCACTACGCGCGGATCCATGTGGTCTTCCTGCCCACGCCCCGCGACCGGCTGATCCCGGACCTGCTGGCCGGCAAGGGCGACCTCGTCGCCGCCAACCTGACCATCACGGACGAACGCCGCGCGCAGGTGGACTTTTCCCATCCGCTGGCATCCGGCGTGCGCGAGCTCATCGTCACCTCGGCGGGCGCCCCGCCGCTCGCGTCGCTGGACGACCTGGCCGGCAGGGAAGTGCTCGTCAACCCGACCAGCAGCTATTACAGCAGCCTCAAGACGCTCAGCGCCGCGCTGCAGGCGCGCGGCAAGCGTCCCATCGTGATCCGCGACGCGCCCGGCGTCTTCGAAACCGATGACATCCTGGAGATGGTCAACGCGGATCTGGTGAAGATCACCGTCGCCGACCGCTATCTGGCCAATTTCTGGAAGCAGATCTTTCCCGGCATCGTCGTGCGCGAGGACCTTACCGTGGACGCCGGCAATGACATCGCGTTCGCCTTCCGCAAGGACTCGCCGCAGCTCGCCGCCGCGCTCAATCCCTTCATGGACGCGCATCGCGGCGACACCACCTTCGGCAAGCAGCAGTTCAAGAAGTACCTGATGTCGACCAAATGGGTGAAGCACGCGGCCGATCCGGAGGACCTGGAACGCTTCCATCGCCTGACCACGCATTTCCAGCGCTATGGCCAGGAGTACAACATCGACTGGCTGCTCATGGTGGCCCAGGGATACCAGGAATCCCGGCTGAACCAGAACGCCAAGAGCGCGGTCGGCGCGATCGGCGTGATGCAGATCATGCCCGCCACCGGCAAGGAGCTTCAGGTCGGCAGCATCCACGTCGAGCAGAACAATATCCGCGGCGGCATCAAGTATGTACGGCAGACGATCGACCGCTACTACGCCAACGAACCCATGACCGAGCTGAACAAGGGCCTGTTCGCCTTCGCCGCCTATAACGCCGGTCCCGGCCGCGTGAACAAGCTGCGCAAGGAAGCCGCCAAGCTGGGGCTGGATCCCAACGTCTGGTTCAACAACGTCGAGCGCGTGGCGTCGCAACGCATCGGCCGTGAGACGGTCCAGTACGTCAGCAATATCTACAAGTACTACATCGCCTATTCGCTGATCCGCGCGCAAGGCGAAGCCAATGACGCCGAAGGCGCGGCCAGCGGCGGGGTGGCGACCCGCTGACGCCGGCCGCACCGCGCGCGCTCCGCGTCCCCCCCGGACGCGCGGCGCGCGCCGCCTTCTTCCCGTCTCTGCTATGGTCTGTCCTTCGCCGCCACGCCGTCCAGGACGCCATGCCCGCAACGCCCCCGCCAGACCTGCGCTTTCGCATCGCCGCCAAATCCGATTGCGACGTGATCCTGCGCGCGCTCCAGGAACTGGCGGCGTCGCTGGGCGTGCCCGAGCGCCTGCGCAGCACGCGCGCGGGCCTGGAGCGCCACGGTTTCGGTGAGCGGCCGGAATTCGAAGTGATGCTGGCCGAGGACGACGGCGGCTTCGCCGGCATGTGCCTGTACTTCCCCTTCTTCTCGACCTGGGTGGGCGAGCCCGGCATCTACGTGCAGGATCTTTATGTAGCCGCTGCCCGGCGCGGCGCGGGCATCGGCGAACGGCTGCTGCGCGAGGTCGCCCGGCGCGGGCAAGCCAATGGCTACACTCATCTCCGGCTGACCGTGGACGACGGCAATGCGGGCGGCGCCAAGTTCTACCATCGGCTGGGTTTCGAGAGATCCCCGGACGAGTATGTGCACAAGCTCGCCGGCGACGGCTTCCTGCGCTTCTGCCATCCCGACGCCGCCTCCGGCTGAGTCCCGCTTGATGGCGGCCGCAAGGCGCGCAGTCCGCATCGAATTCCACGGGCCTTGCGCACATGACGAACAACACACAGACCCAAGGAGCACGCTTGAACCCCGACGCCCTGAACGCCGCGATCCTCGCGCTGGACGCGCCCACGGCCCTGTGCATCGCCGGCGCCGGCGCGCCGCGTCCCTGGGGCATTGCCGCCGGCCTGGCCGACGTCGCCGCCGGCCGCGCGCTGACCGTGGACACGCCGTTCCGCACCGCCAGCAACACCAAGACCATGACCGCCGCCATCGCGCTGCGCCTGAAGGAGCGCGGCCTGCTGGACCTGGACGCGCCCATCGCCGGTCTGCTCTCGCCCGCGCACGTGGATCTGCTGCGATCGGCCGGCCACGCCTGCGACGCGATCACGCCGCGCCAGCTCATGCAGCACAGCGCCGGGCTGTCCGACCATGCCGACGATGCCTATGTCCGCGACGTGCTGGCCGACCCGGCGCACGCGTGGACGCGCGGCGAGCAGCTGCGCCGCTACACGTCCCACCCCCGCCCCATCGGTCCGCCAGGCGCGAAGTTCCAGTATTCCGACACCGGCTACGTGCTGCTGGGCGAGATCATCGAACGAGCCGCCGGCGACTCGCTGGCCGCCGTCGCGCGCCGTGAACTGGGCTTCGACCGGCTGGGCCTGGCCACGACCTGGTGGGAAATCGCAGAGCCCGCGCCGGCGGGCGCCGCGCCGCGCGCGCGCCAGTTCCTGGGCAAGCGGGACGTGACCGACGTCAGCGCCACGATGGATCTCTATGGCGGCGGCGGACTGGTCATGTCGGCGCGCGATCTGGCGCGCTGGACCGCAGATCTGTTCGAAGGCCGCGTCTACGAACGCCCCGCCACGCTGGCCGAGATGCTGGCGCCCGGCGCCCACGAGGGCGCCGACAGCTACCGCCTGGGCCTGTTCGCCAAGCGCATCGGCGGCGCCGAGGTGTATTTCCACCTGGGCTACTGGGGCACGGCGGCCTACTACTGCCCGGCGCTGCGGCTGGCGATGGCGGGCTTCACCGCGAGACGCGAGACGCGGACGGGAATGCTGGCCGTGATGGAAAGCGCGCTGGAAACCGCGCTGCTCGATCCCGATCCCTTCCTCAATACGCCGGCACCGCTCGCCTGATCTTCTCCAGCGAGTCCTCCAGCACCGCCATGTCCACCGAGCCCAGCGCCAGCCGGATCGCGTGCGGCACCTGGGACGTGGTGGCGAACGGCTCGGCGGTGGTGACCGCCACCTGCTGGCGCTGCAGCGACATGGCGATCTGGTCGGCGCGCGCCTCTTCCGCCAGCGGGATCCACAGGAAGTACGACGAGGGATGCGCGACCACCGGCAGGTCCGCCAGCACACGGCGCGCCAGCGCCTGGCGCACCCGCGCGTCCTCGCGCTTGGCCTGCTCCAGCGCCGCCACCGTGCCGTCCTCCATCCACATGCAGGCGATGGCGGACATGACGGCGGGCGTGTTCCAGGTGGAACTGCGGATCACCCGTTCCATGGCCGGCAGCCAGGCATCGGGCGCCGCGATGAAACCGACCCGCAGGCCGGCCGCCACGCTCTTGGACAGGCCGGACACATAGACCGTGCGCTCCGGCGCCAGGGCCGCCAGCGGCGCCGGCTGCGGATGCACCAGATAGCCGTAGACCTGATCCTCGATCACGATCAGGTCGTGGCGACGCGCGATGTCCACCAGCCGCCGCCGGCCCGCCAGATCCAGCACCCAGCCCAGCGGATTGTGCAGCGTCGGCATGCAATAGATGGCGCGCACGCGGCGCGCGCGGCACAGGCGTTCCAGCGCGTCCAGGTCCGGTCCCCCGGCGCTGACCGGGACCGGCGCCAGCTCCAGGCGCTGCGCCTCGGCCACGCCCTTGAAGCCGTAGTAGGTCAGCGCATCCACCGCCACCACGTCGCCCGGCCGCAGCAGGGCGGTCGCGGCGACGGCCAGCCCATGCTGGGCGCCACAGACGATCAGCACGCGCTCGGCTGGCGCCCGCAGTCCGTGCGTGGCCAGATGGCGCGCCGCGACGGCGCGTTCATGGGGCCGGCCGCCATGCGGCTGATAGCGCAGCAGCGCGTCCAGGTCGCCGGACTGCGCCAGCTGGCGCAAGGCGGCGCGCAGTTGCTCGGCCTGGCCCGGCAGCGACGGGTAGTTGAAGCTCAAGTCGGCCATGCTGGCGGCGGCAGTCTGCGTGTCCGTGCCCAGGAAGGCCGGCCATTCCGGTTCGCGCACGAAGGTGCCGCGGCCGGTCTCGCCGCTGACCAGGCCCATGGATTCCAGTTCCGCGTACACACGCGAGGCCGTGACCAGGGCCAGCCCCTGGCTGGCGGCGAGCTGTCGGTGGGTGGGCAGGCGCGTGCCCGGGGCCAGGCGGCCTTCGCGGATATCGGCGGCGTAGGCGTCAACCAGCTGCTTGTAGCGAGCCTGTGGCATGGGCAGATGTATCCATGACAATTGTTTGATTGTACTGATCCAGAAGCATAGCATTGCCTCGGCAGGGTCCGCGTTCCCCCGAACGGCTCCCCTGCCGGCAGCGGCAGCCGTCCTGACGGCTTGCCGCCGCCTTTTTCCAGCAACGCCATTTTGCGCAGGCAATCATGCAACAGACAGCTATCTTGCGGAACAAGCCGGACGACCGGACCGCGAGCGGATGGATCAACGGTTTTCTCGGCGTGCTGATCTTCAGCGGCTCGCTGCCCTCCACGCGGGTCGCGGTCCTGGAGTTCGACGCCCTCTTCCTGACGGTGGCGCGCGCCACCATCGCCGGCCTGCTGGCCGTCGCCGTGCTGTTCCTGTTCCGGCAGAAGCGGCCGGCGAGGCAGGACATCATCCCGCTCATCATCGTCTCGCTCGGCGTGGTGGTCGGCTTTCCGTTGCTGACGGCGCTGGCCCTGCGCCACGTGACCTCGGCGCACTCGATCGTCTTCGTCGGCCTGTTGCCGCTGGCCACCGCCATCTTCGGCGTGATCCGAGGCGGCGAGCGGCCGCGCCCGGCATTCTGGCTGTTCTCGATCCTGGGCAGCCTCTTCGTGGTCGGCTTCGCGTTGACCCAGGGCGTCAGCGCCTCGGTCGAGGGCGACCTGCTGATGCTGGCGTCCATCGTCGTCTGCGGGCTGGGCTATGCCGAAGGCGGCCGGCTGTCCCGCACGCTGGGCGGCTGGCAGGTGATCTCCTGGGCGCTGGTGCTGTCCTTGCCGGTGATGGCGGCGATGAGCTGGGCGCTGGCGCCGGCGTCCTTCGCCAACATCAGCGCGCCGGCCTGGATCAGCCTGGGCTATGTGGCGCTCTTCAGCATGTTCATCGGCTTCGTGTTCTGGTACCGGGGCCTGGCCCAGGGCGGCATCGCCGCCGTCGGCCAGCTGCAGCTGCTGCAGCCCTTCTTCGGGCTGGCGCTGGCGGCGGGCCTGCTGCACGAGCACGTCAGCGTGGCCATGCTGGGCGTCACGGTGGGCGTGATCCTGTGCGTGGCCGGCGCCAAGAAGTTCGCCAGGTAAGACCGCGCGCGGACGCGCCGGCCCGGCAGCCGGATGCGCTCCGCCCGCCCCGGTTCAGGGCAGCCCGTGCGCGATCTCCAGCACGCCGTTGATCACGAACTGCACGCCCATGCAGACCAGCAGGAAACCCATCACGCGCGAGATCGCTTCCACGCCCTCGTGGCCGATCAGCGCCACGATCTTGTCGGCCGAGGTCAGGCAGATCCAGAAGATCAGGCCCAGCAGCGCGAACACCACGATCGGCACCACCGCCAGCACCCAGGCCGGCACATGCGCCAGTTCATCGGAATTCATCGACGAGGCCGCGCTGATGATCATGGCGATGGTGCCCGGCCCCGCCGTGCCCGGCATGGCCAGCGGCACGAAGGCGATGTTGGGGGCGGCGCCGCGCCGGGCCGCCGCGTCCGTCTGCTCGACCTCGGGCGCGTCCTCGGGCTGCGCCTTGGGGAACAGCATGCTGAAGCCCAGCACCATGACGATCAAGCCGCCCGCGATGCGCAGCCCGGGTATCGAGATGCCGAAGGTGCTCATGATCCAGGCCCCGGCGTAGTAGGTCACCAGCATGATGCCCACCACATAGCACGCCGCCTGGCGGATCTGCCGCGCGCGCTCCTTGTACGGAATATGCTGCCCCAGCGACAGCAGCATGGTCATGGAAGTCAGGGGATTGGCCAGGGGCAGCAGGATCACCAGGCCCAGGCCGGTGAGCTTGCCGAGCAGGAACAGGTCATTGAACATGGCGGGATCCGAAAAGCGGGAAGCGGAAAAGCCGCGCGGCCATGCGCGGCGCCAGTCCCTATTGTGGCCCAAACCCGACATTGCTTTTCCGCTTGACCCTCACGTAACGTAACGCTCCAGAGTTCGGTCTGCGCCACTCACGGAGGGAAACGATGCAGCTGAAAGTAGGTGAACTGGCCAAGCGCAGCGGACTGACGGTCCGCGCGCTGCACCACTATCACGCGATCGGTCTGCTCAGTCCCTCGGCGCGCGCCGAGAACGGCTACCGGCTGTACGGCCGCGACGACATCGCCCGGCTCCACCAGATCCAGGCGCTGCGCCGCTTCGGACTGTCGCTGGCCGAGATCGGCGCCTTCCTGGACCAGCCCGGCGTCCCGCTGGCCGGCATCGTGGCGCGGCAGATCGCCGCCCTTGACCGGCAGATCGAGCAGGCCGCGCAACTGCGCGCGAGACTGGCGCAATTGCACGGCCAGCTGCTAGGCGGCGCGGAACCGGAGCTGGCCGATTGGCTCAACACTCTGGAACTGATGACCATGTACGACAAGTACTTCTCGCAAGACGAACTCGACCGCCTGCCCATGTACCGCAGCAGCCAGAGCGGCTCGCCGGACGCCGACTGGCTGGCGCTGATCGCCGAGGTGCGCGCGCAGATGGACGCCGGCGTCGCGCCCGAGGCGCGACGGCCGCGCGAGCTGGCGACGCGCTGGATGACGCTGCTGGTCCGCGACACCGGCGGCGATCCGCGCCTGCTGGTCAAGCTGAACCTCATGCATGAACGCGAACCGTCGATGCAGGAACATGTCGGCATCTCGCCGGCCATGCGCGACTACGTGCTGCGCGCCTTCTCGGAAAGCAAGCTGCTGATCTATGAGAAGTACCTGACGCCCGAAGAGATCCGCCATCTGCGCGCGCACTACGACGACCGCGCCGCCGAGTGGCCGCAACTCATGGCCGACGCGCGCGACGCCATCGACGCTGGCCACGCGCCGGGCTCTCCCGCCGGCCTGGCCCTGGCCCACCGCTGGATGACGCTGTTCAGCAGCTACGCCGGCAAGGACCCCGCCACCCACGCCAAGTTCCGGCAGGCCACGATGAGCGAGCCCGAACTCACCGCCGGCACCTGGGCAAGCGATGAGCTGCTCGGTTTCATGCGCCAGTCGATGGCCACGCTCGCGCAGGCGCGCTGAATGCCGTCCCGCCGCCCGGGCGGCGGGACGCTCAGTCCGCTTGACCTCGCCCCAGGGGCAAGCCCCACACTCTCGCCCATGACCAACACCCATCTGCTCGCGGGCCGTTTCGGCGCCCTGACCCAGCTGTCGCCGAAGGCATTGCGGCTCTACGCGGATCAGGGTCTGCTGGTGCCCGATCGCATCGACCCGGCCACGGGCTATCGCTATTACGCGATCAGCCAGGCCGCCACGGCCCGGCTGATCGCCCGGCTACGCCGGTTGGGCCTGCCGATGGCCCGCATCGCGCGCCTGCTCGCGCTGGACGAGATGACGCGCGCGGCCGAGCTGCGCGCCTGGCTGGAGGCGCAGGCGGACCGGCTGGCCGAACAGAGTGAGCTGGTGGACGCCATCGTCCGCCGGTCCGCCGACAGCGATGCCGGACTGGCTGGCGCCGTGCGCGTGCGCGACGTGCCCGCTGCCAAGCTGGCGTACCTGCAAACCCATGTCGATATCGACGGCCTGGAACCCTTCGCCGAACACGCCGACGCGACGCTGCGCGACGCCCTGGCCCAAGCCGGCCTGGCCGCCGAAGGCCCGCTGATGCTGCATTTCCACGAAGCCGTGGGCCATGATGGCGCCGGCCGGATCGAAGCCGCCATCGCCTATGCCGGCCACCTGGAACCCTCGGGCGAATTGAGCCTGCGGCTGCGACCCGCCGGACGCGAAGCCTATCTGCCCGCGCCGGCCGCGCTGCAAACCTATCCACAGGTGCTGCGCCTATACGACGCGATCGAGCGCTGGCTGGAAGGCCAGGCCGGTTCCTGCTGCGCCGGCAGTCCCTACGAAATCCACCCGGGCACCGGCGGCGCCCGCTTCGATGTCGCCTACCCCATCGCACCCTGAGGCTCCATGCGGCACCTGCCCTACATCGGCTCCGGCCCTTACTGCTATGCCAACAGCTTCGCCATGATGTTCGGCGAACACGCCCCGTCCACCGCCGTCATCGAATTCGCCACGGGCAGTCCGTTCGGCATGCAGATGCTCGGGGGCGCGCTGCCGCTGTTCGATCCCCATGGCTGGAATCCGGACGCTGGCTTCGACGGCGCGCTGGCGGCGCTGGGTTGGCGTTCGGACCGCAGTTGCGGCGGCAGCGCGGGCGAGGCGCTGGAACGACTGCACGACGCGCTGGCGCATGGTCCTGCCTGGATCGGTCCGGTCGAGATGGGATACTTCAGGCATCAGCCTGGCATGACGGGGCCGATCCAGGCCGATCACTATGTCGTCGCGCTGGCGATCGAGGACGGCTGCGTGCTGATGCACGACCCGCAAGGTTTCCCCTATGCCACGTTGCCGCTGGCCGACTTCATGGCCGCCTGGGCGGCGGATACCGTGGACTACGGCGCGCCCTACACCTTGCGCACGGGCTTCACGCGCGTCTCGGCGGTCTCGGAGACCGAGGCCATCCGCGCCGCGCTGCCGGCCGCCGCGCGCTGGCTCGCCATGGATCCGCAACGTCCCGTTCCCGCCGGCACGCTGGGCAACGCCGACGCCGCCGAAGCGCTGGCGGACAGGCTGCTCGACGGCTGCGACGACGCGCTCCGGATGCATCTGATCCATTTCGCGGTCCGCGTCGGCGCGCGTCGCGCCAGCGACGCGGCGGCCTGCCTGGCCCGCGCCGGCTGCCCGCAGGCCGCCGCCGTGGCCGCCGAGCAGGCGCGATACATCGGCGCCCTGCAACATCCGCTGGTGACGCGGCGCGACGCCAGCGCGGCCCAGTGCCTGCGCCGGCTGGCGCCGACCTACTCGCGACTGCTCGCGGCCCTGCGCGCGGAGTCCTGAGACAATCCGCCGGGGACGGGCGCGGGACTGACACGATACGGCCCGGCGCTGTAGCATGGGCGCCTGCTTCAACTCCCAAGGATCAGGCATGGATTCCCTTCAATGGATCACATCCGGGCGCGCCCGGCTGGCGGCCAGCGTCTCGGGCCAGGGCGCCCCCATCGTTTTCCTGCACGCCGGCGTGTGCGACCGCCGCATGTGGCATGCCGTCGCGCCCCGCTACGCCGCGCGCGGCCGGACCATCGCCTACGACCGGCGCGGCTATGGACTGACCCGCGCCGATCCCGAAGACCATGCCCAGGTCGCGGACCTGCTGGCGGTGCTGGAAGCGCTGACGGACGGCGAACCGGCGATCCTGGTGGGCGCATCGGCGGGCGGCCGCGTCGCGCTGGACATGGCGCTGCTGCATCCGGCGCGCGTGCGCGCCCTGGTGCTGGTCGCGCCGAACATCGCGGGCGCGCCCGCGCCCGTCTATGACCCGCCGGTGCAAGCGCAGATGGACGAGCTGCGCCAGGCAGAGGCCGCCGGCGATATGGAACGCGTCAACCGCTGCAAGGCGCGCCAGCTGCTGGACGGCGTGCTCGCCGCCGAGGGCCGCGTGACGGGCGAAACACGGACCTTGTTCCTGGACATGAACGGCATCGCGCTGCGCGCGTCCCCTGGCGGACAGGCGCTGGAGCCCGCCCCCGCCTATCCGCGCCTGGCGGACGTCGCCGCGCCGACGCTGGTGGCCTGGGGCGACCTGGATTTTCCGCATGTGCAGGAACGCTCGCGCCATGCGGCGCGGACGATCCCCGGCGCCGAAGCGCGCGAATTCGTCGGCGCCGGCCATCTACCCAGCCTGGAAGACCCGGCCGGCTTTGCCGCGCTGCTCGACGACTTCATCCTGCGCCGCGCCGCCGTGGGCTGACGTCGGGCAAACGCGCTACGCCTGCCCGTCCCCACCGGCCAGCCCTTCTGCGCCAGCTGGCGCAGCGTCGTCGGCCAGCAGGGCCCAACGCTCGTGGTCGCGCCACTGCCCGTCAATCCGCAGATAGCGCGGCGAAAACCCTTCCTTGCGGAATCCGGCGCGCCGCAGCAGCGCGAGGGATGCCGTATTGGCGGGCTGCACGTTCGCTTCCAGGCGATGCAGCCCGAGTTCGCCGAACGCCAGCTCGACGGTGGCGCGCAGGGCCTCGCCCATCATGCCGCTGCCACGGAATTCGGACATGCCGTAATAGCCGAGATAGGCGCTGAGAAAAGCGCCGGCGACGATCTCGTTGATGTTGACCACGCCAACCAGGCGGCCCGACGCGCGTTCGCGCGCGAGCAGGCCCACGTTCGGTCCGGTGAGTGTGCGCGCGAACCAGGCGTCGAAACCCGCCTGGTCCGTCAATGACGCGACCCAGGGCCGATGGTAGTGCTGGTTGGCCTGATTCGCGGCGATCAGGTCGGCGGCGTCGCCGCTACGGACGCGACGCAGTTCTATCCTGCTCATGGCATGCTCCGGGCGAGCCCGGTGCCCGCGCCAATGGGCTGGCATTATGCCTCAAGGCCAGGCTCCGTCTGAACGCTGCAAACAAGGCGAATGCGCGGGCGCCGGGCGTCAAGGCTTTACCGTGCGTAACCGCGGCTGGACCTGTCACGGCAAGACCGCTATAACTGACGCAGCCCCGCCCGCGCCGCGACGCGCGGACGCGGATTCCGTCTCCTTTACCCCATCCAGAACCCTCCACGACATGGCCTCTTCCGCCACCCCCACTCCCCGCGTCAGCCCGGGCAATCCGGGCGACATCTCCACCTTCGCGATCAACTTCGAAAAAGGCGAGGAAAGCTGGGACGAGCAGATCGACCTGACCGAGCTGCTGCTCGCCGCCCTGCAGGAACGCGACATCCCCGCCACGCGCGACGAGGCCTGGCTGCGCACCGGCGACGGCTTCTGGCTGCTGCCGCAACTGGTGAGCGCGCAGCTGTCCGAGGACGGCAACATGCGGACGTCCACCACCATCCAGGCCTGGCACCCCGAGCTGGCGCCGGAAGGCGTGTTCGAATACCAGCACTCGATCAGCAACGAAGACGCCGTCAGCGCGTTCCGCCGGGGCTTCTCGCAATGGGCCGCGACGGACGCGGTGGCGCTGCGCGACAGCGCCAGCGACGAACCCGACTGTCCCTGCATGATCATGGAATTCCCGGCCGATGACGGCGGCGCCAGCCTGCGCCGCCGCGTGGTGCTCGGCCCGGTCGCGCACTATGCCGAATCGCCCGCGCCGGCGCAGGACGAAGAGCATCCATTCTGCCCCTGCTGCCTGTTCACGAATTCGCTCGACGCCTTCCACGGCATCCTGCGCGACGGCGGCTATGCCGCGATCCGCCTGTATGCCGCGCGCGACGCCAACGGCGAGATCAGCGCGGACTGCCGCGTCAACGGCGAGGATTATCCGGCCGGGCAGCAGGCCCTGGCCGAATACGTCGGCACCTGGCCGCAGCGCGGCTTCGAGTTCCGCAAGCAGTTGGTGATCGCCCATCTGTACGATGGCGAGCCCGACTGAGCGTCGCCGAGCCGCGACGCCCGGCGCGCCTAGCGCCGGGCGATCGCCCTGAACACGTCGTAGGTGCCGCGCTCGTCCTGCTCGGCGCCATGATCGCTGAGCTTGACGATGACCACACGCCGGCCGGGATGCACGTAGGTGTACTGGCCGTAGATGCCCATGGCGGAATAATCCTCGCCGTCATCGGGGCCGCGATGCCACCACTGCGCGGAATAGCCCCAGCCGTCCAGCGGCGTCGTCACCGGCGCCGCGATGCGCGCCACCCAGGCGCCCGGCACCACCTGCCGCCCCGCCACGTATCCCTGGTCCGCCAGCATCTGGCCGACGCGCGCGAAATCGCGCGCGGTGGCGTTGACGCAGCAGAACGCCTTTTCCGTGCCGCCGGCCCGGTCCAGGTTCCAGGAGGCCGGCCGCTCGGCGCCGATGGGCTGCCAGATGTCGCGGGCCAGCAGGTCCGCCAGATTGCTGCCCGTGGCCCGCGTCAGCGCCATCCCGAGCAGCTGCGTGTCGACGCTGCGATAGGCCGTTGCGCTGCCCGGCGTGAATTCCATCTCGCGGTTGCGCGCGATGAAGCCCGGCAGGTCGCGCGTCAGGTACATGCGCGCCGCGCCGGTGAAGGGCCAGTAGGGCCGATAGTTCTCGGCCACGAACACGCCGGAGCGCATGTCCAGCAGGTCGCGCACCGTGACCTTGTCGTAGTCGCCGCCCGTCTTCAGCTCCGGCAGCAGATCCACCAGCCGGTCGCTTTCACGCAGCTTGCCTCGGGCGATGGCCTGCCCGACCAGCAGCGAGACCAGCGACTTGGACATGGACCATGACGACATCGGCGTGCGCGCATCGACCCCGGGCCGGTACCACTCATAGGCCAGCTTGCCATCGCGCAGGATCACGAAGGCATTGGTGTGCGTCAGTTCCAGGAAACGGTCGAAGGCGATCTGGCCGCCCTTCCAGGGCACCGTCGCGGGCGGCGGCTCGGGCTGCGCGGGCAAGGCCCAGGGCACGGCCGGCGCAGCCACCTCGCGCACCGGGAACAGCTCGCCCCGGCGCGACGGTTCCGCCACTTCCAGCTGGTACAGCCTGTAGGGCGGCGGGATGTCCATGACCGTCGTGGCGGCATAGGCGACGGCGGCCAGGGCCGCGACGCCGACCAGCAGCCGCCAGGCCAGGCGGCGCTGGCGCGAGGCCGGCGCGGGCGCGCCGCCAGCCGGAAAGCGATTGCGGGAATTCATCGGGTAGCGGACATCCGGAACAGGCCACGGCAGCCAGGACGCGATCTTCGCACATCCACGCGCAACCGGGCAGGCCGGTTATGAGGTCATGCCGCATTTAGTCATGCGGCATGACCTCATGCGTCATTTGGTCATGACGCAGTAAGAAACAACCAATCCGTCGTTTGCGCCTTCCGGGGCCTCACTTAATGTGGTCAACCCAGGGTGGTGAACCCACGGTGATGAACCGCCCCGCCGGCGGGCCGAACCCGCCACCGCCGCCCGCCCGAACCACGGAGCCCCCCATGAACGACCGCCTGCACCCCGCCAAAGCGTCCCGATCCGCCGCCGTGAAAGCGCGGCTGGACCATCCCGTCATCGACACCGACGTGCACGTCAACGACTACGCGCCGGTGCTGGAAGACTATATCCAGCACTACGGCGGCTCCAAGCTGGTGGACGCGCTGCGCAAGGCGCTGGGCTCGCGCTACCCCACACGGCGCGACGGCAAGGACTGGTACCAGCAGACGCCAGCAGAGCGCCATGACAACCGCACGCTGCGCTCGCCGTGGTGGGCGCGGGTCACGCGCAACACGCTGGACCTGGCCACCTACACCCTGCCCGAGCTGCTGTACGAGCGCCTGGCCGAACAGGGCGCCGACTATTCCATCCTGTTCCCGAACGACGTGCTGGCGCCGCTGGGCGCGGGCGACGAGGCGCGCCAGCCGCTGCACCGCGCCATCAACCACTTCCACGCCGACCAGTACCGCAAGTACGCCGACCGCCTCACCCCCGTGGCCGGCATCCCCCTGAACACGCCGCAGGAAGGCATCGAGGAACTGGAGTTCGCGGTCAAGACGCTGGGCCTGAAGGTGATCAACATCGCCGGCGGCGTGAAGCGGCCCATCAAGGCCATCGCCCGCAAGTATCCGGCCGATCAGTACCCGGAGATCGCCCGCCACGCCAGCTATGTCGACTTCTACGGCATCGACAGCGAATACGACTACGACCCGTTCTGGGCCAAGGTGGTCGAGCTGGGCGTGCCCGTCACCACGCACTACGGCAGCCAGGGCTGGACCGGCCGGCAATCCACCAGCAACTACATGTTCAATCACATCGGCCACTTCGCCGACGGCTCGCAGGCCTTCGCCAAGGCGCTGTTCTTCGGCGGCGTGACGCGCCGCTTCCCGAACCTGCGCGTGGCCTTGCTGGAAGGCGGCGCCGACTGGGGCTCGCACGTCTACACGCATCTGGTCGACCGCTGGGAAAAGCGCAACCGCAAGGCGGTGCAGAACTACAACCCGGCCCACGCCGACCTCGCGCTGCTGCAGGATCTGTTCTCGCGCTATGGCGCGGATTTCATCCGTGGCCGCGAACTGGACCCGGCGCAGCTGCTGCGCGACAGCCTGGGCATCTCCGCCCTGCCGCACAGCCGCGAGCCGCACGAGGACGAGCTGGACGATTTCGCCGCCGCCGGCATCGAGTCGGCCGAGGACATCCGCAAGCGCTGGGTGGACAGCTTCTACTTCGGCTCCGAGGCCGACGACCGCACCGTGGCGGCCGCCTTCAACGACCGCGTCCATCCGCTGGGCGCGAAGATCAACGCGATCTGGTCCTCCGACATCGGCCACTGGGACGTGCCCGACCTGACCGAGCCGCTGGCCGAAAGCTGGGACCTGGTCGAACAGGGCGTCATCAGCGAGCAGGACTTCAAGGCCCTGGTGTTCGGCAATCCCTACCGCCTCTACACCGAGGCCAATCCCGATTTCTTCCGGGGCACGGAGATCGAGCGCAAGCTCGCCGCCCGCCCCGCCGCCACCGACACCAAGACCCGCGCCGCCTGACGCCACGCCCTGTATGAGTCCCGCCATGAAGCCCTTGCAGTTCCTTCGCAGATCCCTGGCCGCGCTGGCCCTCCTGGCGGCCGCCGCCGCGCCGGCCGGCCCGGCGCGGGCGGCCGACATCATCCGCATCGGCGTGGCCACCGCCGGCGGCGGCGACCCCATCACCTGGGGCGGCTCGCCCGGCGGCGTGGTGCGCGCCAACAACTGGCTGGAACAGGCCTTCGCGGCCGACGGGGTCAAGGTCGAATGGCTGTTCTTCAAGGGCGCGGGGCCGGCGGTCAACGAGGCGCTGTCCAACAAGCAGATCGACTTCGCCTACCAGGGCGACCTGCCGCAGGTGGTGGGCCGCGCCAACGGCCTGAAGACCAAGCTGCTGGTGGCCAGCGGCGTGCGCAACAACCTCTATCTGGTGGCGCCGGCCGCCTCGCCGCTGTCGTCCATCAAGGACATCCGCGACCACAAGGTATCCATCTTCCGGGGCACCAACGGCCATCTGGTCGCCATCAACGTGCTGGCCGCCCACGGCCTGGCCGAGCGCGACATCAAGGGCGTCAACCTGGACGCGGGCAGCGCCCAGGCCGCGCTGGTGTCCAACGGCGTGGACGCGGCCTTTGGCGGCTATGAATGGTTCAAGGTGCGCGACCAGGGCCTGGCCAAGGTCATCTACAGCACCCAGGGCCAGGATCCCGCGTATACGCGCCAGGCCTCGCTGCTGGTGCGCGAGGAGTTCGAGCGCGACAACCCGGCGCAGGTGCAGAAGGTGGTCGATGTCTTCGTGCGCGCCTCGCGCTGGGCCTCGGACGAGGCCAATCGCGACGCGCTGTTCAAGCTCTGGGAAAAGAGCGGCGTGCCCTACGCGTCCTGGGCCGCCGAGTTCGACAAGCAGGACCTGGCCGCGCGCAACTCGCCGCTGATCGACGACTTCATCATCGCCCGCTACAAGGCGGTGGTGGCCGACGCGCTCAAGCTCAAGCTGATCCGCCGCGAAGTATCGGTGGACGGCTGGTTCGACGACCGCTACCTGAAGCAGGCGCTCAGGACGCAGGGCCTGGAACACTACTGGACCCGCTACGACGCCGCCGGCAAGGCCGTCGCGGGCGAGCGCCAGGCCTCGGCGCGCTGATCGGAGACGCACATGGCCGTCCTGTCCTCTTCCGGCGCCTGGCGCGCCGCGCCGCTGCCGCCCTGGGCGCGCCAGGCCGCCTGGACCGCCGCGCCCTGGCTGCTGCCCGTGCTGCTGCTGGCGCTATGGCACGCGGGCGCCAGCCAGGGCTGGATCTCGCCGCAGGTGCTGCCGCCGCCGGCCTATGTCTGGGAAACGCTGCGCGACCTGGCCGTCAATGGCGACCTGTGGCTCAACACCGCCGCCAGCCTGCGGCGCGTGCTGGCCGGCTTCGCCGCCGGCAGCCTGCTGGGCCTGCTGCTGGGCGTGGCCATGGGCCTGTCGCGCCGGCTCGAAGCCTATCTGCTGCCCACGTTCAACGCGCTGGTGCAGATCCCGGTGCTGGCCTGGCTGCCCTTCGTGCTGCTGCTGGTGGGCATCGGCGAAGCGCTCAAGATCATCCTCATCGCCAAGGCGGCGCTGGTGCCCGTGACCCTCAACACGCTGCAGGGCTTTCGCCAGGCCAGCCCGGCGCTGCGCGAGGTGGGTCGCGTCTATGGCTACACGCGTCGTCAGGAAGTGCTGGAGATCGTGCTGCCGCTGGCCACGCCCACGCTGTTCACCGGCCTGCGGCTGGGCTTCACCAAGGCCTGGCTGTCGCTGGTGGTGGTGGAGCTGGTGGCCTCCAGCGAAGGCCTGGGCTACCTGATCGTGTACGGCCGCCAGCTGTTCCAGCTGGATCTGGTCATGGCCGCCGTGATCGTGGTGGGCGCGATCGGCTACGCCATCGACCGCGCGCTGGACTGGACCGAGACGAAGCTGATCCGCGGCCCGGCCGCCCAGGCGGCGGGAGCGCCGCGATGAGCGCCGCCCCCGCCCTGTCGCGCGACGCCGCCGAAGCGGCCGCCGCGCAGCCGCTGCCCGTCTCGGCCGCCGGTCGCTGGCGCGGGCTGGTCCTGCCCGTGGCCGCCGTGCTGCTGTGGTGGCTGCTGTCCCATGCCGGCCTGGTGAATTCGGCGCTGCTGGTGCCGCCCGAGAAAGTGCTGGCCACCGCCGTCGAGCAGATCTCCGGCGGCAAACTGTGGCGCGCGCTCGGCGCCAGCCTGGCGCGGGAATTCACCGGCTTCGCCATCGGCACCCTCGCCGGCCTGCTGCTGGGCGCGGCGCTGGGCGTGTCGCGCATCTTCAACCGCCTGGCCGGGCCCAGCTTCAACACCTTCAAGCAGATCTCGCTGTTCGCCTGGATCCCGCTGATCTCGGTCTGGTTCGGCCTGGGCGACACCGCCAAGGTGGCGTTCCTGTCGCTGGCCGCGCTGGTGCCGGTGGTGGTCAACACCTGCGACGGCATCAGCCAGACGCCGCCCGCGCTGCTCGAAGTGGCGCGGGTCTATGGCTACACGCGCTGGCAGACCTTCCGCCAGGTGGTGCTGCCGGCCGCCGCGCCGGCCATCTTCACCGGCATCTACCTGGCGCTGATCTATTCCTGGCTCGCCACCATTGGCGCCGAATACCTGCTGGTGGCGGGCGTAGGCATCGGCAACCTGCTGATCGAGGGCAGCGAGCACTTCCAGATGGACCTGGTGATCTTCGGCATGTTCGTGGTGGGCACGATCGGCTGGCTCACCAACGCCTCGGCCCGCCTGGCCGAGCGCCGGCTCGCGCGGCTGCGCGGCCGGACACTATGAACGCGGGAGCAACACGCATGGCACAACCCCACACCCTGGACCTGGAACTCAAGGCCGTCGGCAAGCGCTACGCCAGCGCGCAGGCCGAAGGCGGCGCGCTGCAGGTGCTGTCCGGCATCGACCTGCGCATACCGGCCGGCCAGTTCGTGGCCGTGGTCGGCGCCAGCGGCTGCGGCAAGTCCACGCTGCTGCGGCTGATCCTGGGCCTGGACGACGCCCATGACGGCAGCATCACGCTGGGCGGCGCGCCGGTGCTGGGCACCAGCCCGGACCGCGGCATCGTGTTCCAGGACCATCGCCTGTTCCCTTGGCTGAACGTGGCGCAGAACATCGCCGTCGGCCTGCGCAACGCGCCGCGCAGCGCCTCGGAAAAGCGCGAGCTGGTGGCCGAGCACATCGCCCTGGTCGGTCTGGAAGGCTTCGAGCAGTCCTATCCGCACCAGATCTCCGGCGGCATGGCGCAGCGCGTGGCGATCGCGCGCGGCCTGGTCAACCGCCCGCGCGTTCTGCTGCTGGACGAGCCCTTCGGCGCGCTGGACGCGCTGACGCGCGCCCGGCTGCAAACCGAGCTGCAACGCATCTGGCAGAAGGAACGCATCACCATGATCCTGGTGACGCACGATGTCGAGGAAGCGGTCTACCTGGGCGACCGCGTGGTCATCATGCAGCCGCGTCCGGGCCGCATCCGCCGCATCGTCGACGTGCCGCTGCCGCATGCGCGCAACCGCAGCGACCCGCGCTTCATCCGCCTGCGCGACGACGTGCTGTCCGATTTCCTGGAGCCGGACGGCGCCCCCGCCGACGACAGCGCGCCGCTGGGCAGCGCCGCCGGCGCGCTGGCGTCGCCGTCGCTGGCCTCGCTGCGCATGGCCTGGTAGGCCGCCCCAACGATTCCCCCCTCTCATCCGACTAGGAACTCCACGCCATGACCCGCCCTCCGCGCCAGATCAAGCTCGGCGCCTTCCTGATGCAGACCGGCCACCACATCGCCGCCTGGCGCCACCCCGGCGCGCAGGCCGACGCGGCCGTGAACTTCCGCCACTACGTGGATCTGGCCCGGCGCGCCGAGGCCGCCAAGTTCGACGCCATCTTCCTGGCCGACGCGGTCGGCGTGCGCAACACCGACCTGCCTTCCCTGTCGCGCACCGCGCGCAGCGACCACTTCGAGCCGCTCACGCTGCTGTCGGCGCTGGCCGCCGTCACCGAGAAGATCGGCCTGATCGCCACCGTCTCCACCACCTACAACGAGCCCTATCACGTGGCGCGCAAGTTCGCCTCGCTGGACCAGATCAGCGGCGGCCGCTCGGGCTGGAACCTGGTCACCTCCAGCGGTCAGGGCGAGGCCCAGAACTTCAACCTGGACGAACACGTGGAGCACGCGCAGCGCTATGCGCGCGCGGCTGAATTCCATGACGTGGTGCTGGGGCTGTGGGACAGCTGGGAGGACGATGCCTTCCTGCGCGACGCCGACAGCGGCCAGTACTTCGACCCCGCCAAGCTGCATCCGCTGCATCATCGCGGCGAGCACTTCAAGGTGCGCGGCCCGCTCAACGTGGCGCGCTCGCCGCAAGGCCGCCCGGTGGTGGTGCAGGCCGGCGCCTCGCCCGCCGGCCGCGACCTGGCCGCGCGCAGCGCCGAAGTCATCTTCGTGGCCCATCAGACCTTCGACGAGGCCCAGTCCTTCTATCGCGACATCAAGCGCCGCGCCGCCGGCTACGGCCGCGACCCCGACTCCATCAAGGTCATGCCCGGCATCTTCCCCGTGGTCGGCCACAGCCAGGCGGAGGCCGACGAGAAGTTCGCCCGCCTGCAGGACCTGATCCACCCCGTGGTCGGAGTGCAGTTGCTGTCGAACATGATCGGCGTCGACCTGTCGGGCCATCCGGTGGACGGACCGCTGCCCGAGCTGCCCGAGACCAACGGCGGCCGCAGCCGCCAGCTGCTGCTGGCCGATCTGGCCCGCCGCGACGGCCTGACCATCCGCCAGCTGTATCTGAAGATCGCCGGCGCGCGCGGCCATCAGCAAGTGGTGGGCACGCCCGCGCGCATCGCCGACCAGTTGCAGCAATGGTTCGAGGAAGAAGGTGCGGACGGCTTCAACATCATGTCGCCCTGGCTGCCCGGCGGCCTGGACGATTTCATCGAACTGGTGCTGCCGGAACTGCGCCGGCGCGGCCTGTTCCGGCGCGAGTACGCCGGCAGCACATTGCGCGAGCACCTGGGCCTGGCCCGGCCGGCGCACGTGCCGGCCAGCGCCCGCGCGCAGCGTCCCGCCATCGCCGCCTGAGGCCGCCCCCATGCCGGCCCCCGTCACTCAACCAGAACGCATCCGTCCCATGCCCAGCGATTCCACTCCCCATATCGCCATCATCGGCGGCGGCTTCGCCGGCGCCGTCACCGCGCTCAAGCTGGCCCGCGCCGCGCCCCGGCCCCTGGCCATCACCATCGTCGAAAGCCGCCCCGAGCTGGGGCGCGGCATCGCCTACAGCACACGTAACCCGGCGCACCTGATGAACGGGCCGGCAAAGAACTTCACGCTCTATCCGGACCAGCCCGAACACCTGGCCTACTGGCTGCGCAACCAGGCCGAGCGCGACGGCTGGCGCCCGCCCGCCGGCGTGGCCTACGCCGACAGCTTCGCGCCGCGTCATCTGTATGGCGACTACGTGCAGGCGGAACTGGAGAACGCGCTGGCGCAGGCGCCGCATCCGATCGCGTTCAAGCACCTGGCCGGACGCGCGCGGGATCTGGACGGCGACGGCGCGGCGCGCTGGGCCGTGCGGCTGGAGGATAGACGCCAGCTGCGCGCCGACTACGTGGTGCTGGCCACGGGCCTGTTTCCGCGCACGCTTCATGAAACGGGCCTGGAGCTGGACCCCGAACTGGTCCGGCGCGGCGCGGTGATCGACGACCTGTGGTCCGAGCCGCCGCCCAAGGCGCTGGCGCGGGACCGCGACGTGCTCGTCATCGGCAGCAACCTGTCGGCGCTGGACGCCATGATCCATGCCGACAGCCATGGCTTTCGCGGCGAGTTCCACAGCGTCTCGCGGCGCGGGCTGCTGGTGGCGCCCCGGCGCGATGTGCAGCCCTGGCCCTCCTTCCTGGATCCGCAGGCCCTGCCCGCGACCCTGCGCGACCTGCTGCGCGCCGTGCAGGCCGCGCGCCGCGACATCGCCAGCGCCGGCGAGGACTGGCAGCGGCTGGCCGGCGCGGTGCGGCCACACCTGCCCGCGTTATGGACGGCGGCCAGCGCCGACGAACGACTGCGCTTCATCCGCCATCTGCGCCCGTACTGGGAACTGGGACTGCACCGCGCCGCCCCCGAGTCCAACGCCTGGCTGCAGGATGCGCGCCGCGCCGGCCGCTTCCGCCATCACGCAGGCCGCGTGCTGCGCCTGTCGTCCGCCGCCGGTGGCCGCGTCGCGGTCAGCTGGCGCGCGCGCGGCGAATCGCGTCCGCAGACCCTGCTGGTGGACCGCGTATTCAACACGCGCGGTTTCGAGTTCGACTGGACCCGCATCGACGACGCGCTGCTGCGCAATCTGCTGGGCAAGGGCCTGGCCGTGCCGCACGAAACCGGTTTCGGCATCGCCGCCGACCCCGCCACCGGCGAGGTCGCGCAACGCCATGGCCAGCGTCCGGGACTGTATGCCGTGGGTCATCCCTTGCGCGGCGTGTCCTGGGAATCCAACGCCATCGGCGAGCAGATCGCCGGCGCCACCGCGACCGTGACGGCCTTGGCGGAACAGTTGCGGAGCGCGGCGGAAACCGGCTTCTTCCCGTCGGCCGGAACGGGCCTGGGCCGTCAGGCCGTCAGGGCCGCCTGACGTGCTCGCCCAGCAGGCGGTAGAACCAGAACGCTTCGTCCTGCGCGATGCGCGCCTCCAGGCGCGCGGGCGACAGCCCCGTCACGCGGCGCACTTCGCGGCCCAGGTGCGACTGGTCGGCGAAGCCCGCGCCGCCGGCCAGCCCGGCCCAGTCGATTCCGCCGTCCCGGCGATGCGCGGACATCCGCGTCATCGCATCCTCGACCCGCGAATACCGTTGCAGATCGCGATGACTCTGGCCGGTCCAGGCCTTGATGCGCCGCTGGACCTGCCGCAGGCCCTGGCCAGCGCCTGACAGCACCGCCCTGCCCGCCAGTCCGCGCAGCCAGTCACCGAGGAAGGGCGCGGGGGGGGGGGGGGGGGGGGGGGGGGGGGGCGGGGGGGG